>JBQCEK010000236.1:0-12637 GCA_051960335.1 Sphingomonas sp. | reverse complement strand
GGTCGGGCGCGCCCGTCGCTTGCTCGCCTGCGGTCAGCGACAGGGCGACGCCAAGCCCAAGCGCCAGCCGCACGAAACCCTGCCCTTTCATATCCACTCCCGCTCGTTAGCTCGCTCGATGAAACGCCGGCGACGCCTCTACGATACCGCTAACAATTCTGAGTGCAAGTAACAAACAGTCGTAGAGGTGCGCGGCCTGCGTGCCGCGATGGAATGGGCGGCCGACGCAACGGGAGAGCGCCTGGCGGCGCTCATCAGATTTCGACCTGGCTACCCAGTTCGACCACGCGATTGGTCGGCAGTTTGAAGAACACCATCGCGCTTTCGGCGTTGCGCACCATCCAGGCGAACAGCTTTTCGCGCCACAGCGCCATGCCCGGCCGGCTGGCGGCGACCAGCGTCTGGCGCGACAGGAAATAGCTGGTGTCCATCGTCGTGAAGGGCAGGCCCGCCGTATCGATCCGGCCGAGTTCGGCGGGAATGTCCGCCTCGTCCATAAAGCCGTGGCGCAGGATGATGCGGTAAAATCCACGACCGAGATCGGCGACCTGCGACCGGCCGGATGGCGGCGTATGCGGCACTTGCTCGGTCACCACCGTCAACAGCACCACGCGTTCGTGGAGCACGCGGTTGTGCTTCAAATTGTGCAGCAGCGCGGGGGGAATGTCCGTCTCGCTGGACGACAGGAACACCGCGGTGCCGGGCACGCGCTCGGCCGATTGCGCTGCCGATCTGATGAACAATTCAACCGGCATCGCGCCTTCGTGGAGGCGCTGGCGCACCAGGCGGCGCCCCGTCGCCCAGGTCGTCAGCAAAGTGAAGGTGATCGCGGCGACCAGCAGCGGAAACCAGCCGCCATCGGGAATTTTGGTGACGTTGGAGGCGAAATAAAGGCCGTCGACGATCAGGAATCCGCCCGTCACCACGCCGGCGAGCAGCGGCGGCCAGCGCCAGATCTTGAAGGTGAGGACACCGAGCATGCACGCGGTGATCGCCATCGTCCCCGTCACCGCGATTCCATAGGCCGCGGCAAGGTTGCTGGAGCTGCGGAACCCGAGCACCAGCAGGATGACAAGCGCCAGCAAGCCCCAGTTGACCAGCGGGACGTATATTTGTCCCGCCGCCTTGGCGCTTGTGTGAAGGATGCGGATGCGCGGCAGGAAGCCCAGCTGCGTCGCCTGCTGCGAGATCGAGAAGGCGCCGGAAATCACCGCTTGGCTAGCGATGATCGTGGCCAGCGTCGCCAGCAGGACAAGCGGCAGCCGCGCCCAATCCGGGGCCATCAGGAAGAACGGATTCTGCACCGACGCCGGGTTGCTGATCAGCAGCGCTGATTGGCCCAGATAATTGAGCAGGAGGCAGGGAAAGGCGATGTACAGCCAGGAGATCATGATCGCCTTGCGGCCGAAATGCCCCATATCGGCGTAAAGCGCCTCGGCGCCCGTCACCGCCAGCACCACCGATCCCAGCGCCAGAAACGCAAGCACGGGATCGAGCAGGAAGAACTGCAGCGCATACCAGGGGTTGAGCGCCCACAATATTTCCGGCGCGCTGGCGATGCCCATCACGCCCAGGACCGCGAGCACCAGGAAATAGACCAGCATCACCGGCCCGAATAGTTTGCCCACGGCGGCCGTGCCGCGCGACTGGATCGCGAACAGGCCGATCAGGATCACGATCGCGATCGGCACGACGAGCGGCGTCAGCCCGGTCTCGACGATCGTCAGCCCTTCGACCGCGGACAGCACCGAAATCGCCGGGGTGATGATTGCATCGCCGTAGAACAGCGCGGTCGCCACCACGCCCAGCATGGTGATCGCGGTGGCCCATCGGCTATCGCCGATCTTGCGCATGATTAGCGCGAGCAGCGCCAGGCTGCCCCCCTCGCCCTTGTTATCGGCGCGCAGGATCACGACCACATATTTCATCGTGACGATCAGCATCATCGTCCAGAAGATCAGCGACCGCACACCGAAGATGTGCGGGCGATCGACCGCCAGCGGATGCGGCCCGACGAAGCTTTCCTTCAGCGCATAGAGAGGCGACGTGCCGATATCGCCGAACACCACGCCGATCGCGCCGATCGCCAGCGCTGGCAACGGCTCCCGATGGCCGTGAGGCGCGGACGCGTCATCCATTCGCGCGCCCTAATCTTCCGCCGCGAAATTCGCCACGAATTTTATGGAATCTTTATGCCGCCGCAGAACTTCCCCGTGGAATCTTAATCCGCGTCGGCCGCACATGATGATCTTCATTGGCATGGGATTTCGATTGTGCGCCAGGCACTGCAGCGGCTCCGCTCGGGCGAAAGATGGTGGGCGGCCGACATCGCGATCCGCGGTGTCGGCGTGCTGCTGCTCGGCGCCTGCGCGGCATCCGCCGACTGGCTTTATCGAACCGATCACCGGCCGCCCGCGCACGCATCGGGGCTGATCGAATTCGCGGCCGCCCTGCTGATCGTGCTGTGCTGGGCGCTCGGCTGGGCCGCGATCGGCGAGGGACAAGGGTTGTTCCGCCTCGTCGAACTGCCCGGCCGCTACGCGCATTTCGATCCAACCGACAAAGGAATTTCGCTGTGACCGATCTCTTGTGGCTCGGCGTGATCGCCGGGCTGTTCCTGCTGACGCTGGCCTATGTCCGGCTGTGCGACAACGCGTGAGGACGGCGCGATGACACTCCACCTCTTGCTCGCCGGGCTGACCGTGCTCGCCCTTCTCATCTATCTCGTGGCCGTGCTGATCCGGCCCGAGCGCTTCTAGAAAAGGCGCCGCCATGACCATCCAGGGATGGGCGATGATCGCCCTGTTCGCCGTAATTCTCATCGGCCTCACCAAGCCGATGGGCATGTGGCTGTTCACGCTTTACGAGGGGCGCCGCACCCCGCTCCATACCGTGCTCGGGCCGGTCGAGCGCGGCTTTTACCGTCTCTCGGGGATCGATCCCGACAAGGAACAGGGCTGGCGCGCCTATACGGTGCATATGCTGCTGTTCCAGCTGGCGGCGCTGTTGCTCACCTATGCCTTGCTCCGGCTCCAGGCGGTGTTGCCGTTGAATCCGCGCGGGCTGGCCGGCATCGGCCCCGATGGCGCGTTCAACACGGCCGTCAGCTTCACCACCAACACCAACTGGCAATGGTATTCGGGCGAGGTCGCGATGTCGAACCTCAGCCAGATGCTGGCGCTGACGCTGCACAACTTCCTGTCGGCGGCGACCGGCATCGCCATCGCCTTCGCGCTGTTCCGCGGCTTTGCGCGGCGGCAGGCGAACGGCATCGGCAATTTCTGGGCCGATGTCACTCGCATCACGCTGTATCTGCTGCTGCCGATCTGCCTGGTCTATGCGGTGTTTCTGATCGCCAGTGGCGTGCCGCAGACTTTCCTGTCGTCGATCAACGCGACCACGCTCGAAGGCGCGAAGCAAACGCTGATCCTGGGGCCCGTCGCCAGCCAGGAAGCGATCAAGATGCTCGGCACCAATGGCGGCGGCTTCTTCAACGCCAATTCGGCGCACCCGTTCGAGAACCCCACGGCGCTCACCGATTTCGTGCAGATCGTATCGATCTTGTCGATCGGCGTCGGCCTCACCTGGTGCTTCGGCAAGGCGGTGGGCAACACGCGCCAGGGCTGGGCGATCCTCGCTGCGATGATGACGTTGCTGCTCGCCGGCATCGCCATCACCTATTGGCAGGAAGCCGCGGGCAACCCGATCCTGCATCACATCGGCCTCGCCGGCGGCAACATGGAGGGCAAGGAGGTGCGTTTCGGCACCGCCGCCAGCGCCCTGTTCGCGGTGGTGACGACGGCGGCGTCGTGCGGCGCGGTCAATGCGATGCATGACAGCTTCACCGCGCTGGGCGGCATGATCCCGCTGTTCAACATCCAGCTTGGCGAGATCGTCATCGGCGGTGTCGGCGCGGGCATCTACGGCTTCCTGCTGTTCGCCATCCTTGCGGTGTTCGTCGCCGGGTTGATGGTCGGCCGCACGCCCGAATATGTCGGCAAGAAGATCGAGAGCCGTGAAGTGAAACTCGCGGTGCTGGCGATCGCGGTGCTGCCGCTGTGCATCCTCGGCTTTTCGGCGCTGGCGGCGGTGCTGCCCGCCGGGCTTGCCGGGCCACTCAACAAGGGGCCGCACGGCTTTTCGGAGATTCTCTACGCGTTCAGCTCGGCGACCGGCAACAATGGCTCCGCCTTCGCCGGGCTCAGCGCCGGCACGCCGTTCTACAACGGCCTGCTGGGGGTCGCGATGTGGATCGGGCGGTTCTTCATGATCGTGCCGATCCTCGCCATCGCGGGATCGCTCGCGGCGAAGAAGTACACGCCGGAAACCGCCGGCTCCTTCCCCACCACCGGGCCGCTATGGGTCGGGCTGCTGATCGGCATCATCCTGATCCTGGGCGGCCTCACCTTCCTGCCCAGCCTCGCGCTCGGGCCCATCGCCGATCATCTCGCGATGATCCACGGCCAGCTTTTCTGAAGGCCATCATCATGACGACCACCACCTCATCGATCTTTTCGGCCGAGCTTGTGATGCCCGCGATCCGCGATGCCTTTCGCAAGCTCGCGCCCGCCGCGCTGGTCAAGAATCCGGTGCTGTTCACCACCGCCGTCGTCGCCCTGCTGCTGACGGTGCTGCTCGCGCTCGGCGGCGAGGGTCTGTCGGTCGGCTTCCAGGCGCAGCTCGTCGTCTGGCTGTGGCTGACGGTGCTGTTCGGCACCTTTGCCGAGGCGCTGGCCGAAGGACGCGGCCGCGCGCAGGCCAGCTCGCTGCGCGCCGCCAAGACCGATCTCACCGCCAAGCTCGTCCTGCCGAAGGGCGTCGGTTGTGAGATCATCGCCGCGTCACAGCTCGCCAAGGGGCAGGTGGTGCTGGTCGAGACCGGCGATCTGATCCCGGCCGACGGCGAAGTGATTGAAGGCGTGGCCTCGGTCAACGAAGCCGCGATCACCGGCGAAAGCGCGCCCGTGATCCGCGAAGCGGGTGGCGACCGATCGGCCGTGACCGCGGGCACGCGAGTCATTTCGGATCAGATCAAGGTGCGCGTCACGCAGGAGCCCGGCCAGGGCTTCCTCGATCGCATGATCGCGCTGGTCGAGGGCGCCGAGCGGCAGAAGACGCCCAATGAGATCGCGCTCACCATCCTGCTCGTCGGCCTGACGATCATCTTCCTGATCGCGGTGGCGACGATTCCCGGCTTCGCTTCCTATGCCAGCGGATCGATCCCGGTCAGCGAACTGGCGGCACTGCTCATCACGCTGATCCCGACGACGATCGCCGCGCTGCTTTCGGCGATCGGCATCGCCGGAATGGATCGGCTGGTGCGATTCAACGTCCTCGCCAAATCGGGCCGCGCGGTCGAGGCCGCCGGCGACGTTGACGTGCTGCTGCTCGACAAGACGGGCACGATCACCATCGGCGATCGTCACGCCAGCGAGTTTCGCGCGCTGAACGGCGTCGGCGCGGATCGTCTCGCCGATGCCGCGATGCTCGCCAGCCTGGCCGACGAAACGCCCGAGGGCCGCTCGATCGTCACGCTGGCGCGCGAGGCGCACAAGCTGACGATCCAGGCGCTGCCGGCCGGCGCCGAGATCATTCCCTTCACCGCGCAGACGCGCATCTCCGGCGTCAGGATCGGCGCCACGCTGATCCAGAAGGGCGCAGTCGATGCGATCCTGCGCGCCAATCCCGGCGCGGGGGAAACGGCCGCCGCCACCGAACTGCGCCGCATGACGGATGAGATCGCCCGCGCCGGCATGACTCCGCTCGCGGTGGCGCGCGACGGACGCCTGCTCGGGGTGATCGCGCTGAAGGACATCGTGAAGGCCGGCGTGCGCGAACGCTTCGCCGAGCTGCGCCGGATGGGCATCCGCACAGTGATGATCACCGGCGATAACCCGCTGACCGCCGCCTCCATCGCGGCCGAAGCGGGCGTCGATGATTTCCTCGCCGAAGCAACGCCCGAGGACAAGCTGGCGCTGATCCGCAAGGAACAACAGGGCGGCAAGCTGGTCGCCATGTGCGGCGACGGCACCAACGACGCCCCCGCCCTCGCGCAGGCCGATGTCGGCGTGGCGATGAACACGGGAACTCAGGCTGCGCGAGAAGCCGGCAACATGGTCGATCTCGACAGCGATCCGACCAAGCTGATCGAGATCGTCGGGCTGGGCAAGCAGCTGCTGATGACTCGCGGCGCGCTGACCACCTTCTCGGTCGCCAACGACGTCGCCAAATATTTCGCGATCATCCCGGCGATCTTCGTCGTGCTCTATCCCGGGCTCGGCGTGCTCAACGTGATGGGGCTGGCTTCCCCACGCTCGGCGATCCTGTCGGCGATCATCTTCAACGCGCTGATCATTCCGCTGCTCGTGCCGCTGGCGCTGAAGGGGGTGCGCTATCGCCCGGTCGGCGCGGGGCAACTGCTCGCACGCAACCTCTCGATCTATGGCCTCGGCGGGCTGATCGCACCGTTCGTCGGCAGCAAGCTGATCGATCTCGCCGTCTCCGCTCTCCACCTCGCCTGAGGAACCCGATCATGTTCAAGGACATCACCACCGCGATCCGCCCGGCGATCATCATGACATTGCTGTTCGCCGCGCTGCTCGGACTCGCCTACCCCGCGCTGCTCACCGGCGTCGGCCAGCTGGTGTTTCCCGCCCAGGCGAACGGCAGCCTGATCCGCGACGGCGGCCGCGTCGTCGGATCGTCGCTGATTGGCCAGCAATTCTCGTCGCCGCGCTATTTCCACGGCCGCCCGTCGGCCGCCGGCGCAGGCTATGACGCCACCGCCTCCTCGGGATCGAACCTCGGCCCGACCAGCAAGGCGCTGGTCGATCGCATCCAGAGCGATCTTGCGAAACTGCCGCATTCATCCGGGTCATCGGTCCCCGCCGATCTGGTGACTGCCTCCGCCTCGGGGCTCGATCCCGACATCAGCCCCGAGGCGGCCTTTTTCCAGGTGGATCGCGTCGCTGCCGCACGTGGGCTCCCGGCCGATGCCGGTCGCGCGCTGATCGCCAGCCACAGCGAAGCGCCAATTCTCGGCATCATCGGTGAGCCGAGAGTCAATGTGCTGCTGCTTAACCGGGCACTCGACAGCATGGCGCCCGAAGGCGCAAAAGCCAGCGGGTGAGCCCGTCCGATCCCGATCCGCGTCCCGATCCCGAGGCCCTTCTGCGCGCCGCCGTGCAGGAGGGCCGCGGCCGTTTGAAGGTGTTCCTCGGCGCGGCGCCGGGGGTCGGCAAGACCGATGAGATGCTCAAGCAGGGCGCCGCGCGACGGGACGCGGGCGTGGATGTCGTCATCGGCGTCGTCGAAACGCACGGCCGGGCCGACACCCAGGCGCTGATCCGCGGCTTCACCGTCATGCCGCGCATGCCGATCGACTATCAGGGCCGCACGCTCGAGGAGATGGATCTCGACGCGATCCTCGAGCGTCGGCCCCAACTGGTGCTGGTCGATGAGCTCGCCCACACCAACGCCCCCGGCAGCCGCCACGACAAGCGCTATCAGGATGTCGAGGAGCTGCTCGCCGCCGGCATCGACGTCTATTCGACGGTCAATATCCAGCATCTCGAAAGCCTGAACGACGTCGTCGCGTCGTTCACCAAGGTTCGCGTGCGCGAAACGCTGCCCGATCGCGTGCTCGAAACCGCCGATATCGAAGTCGTCGATATCCCGCCCGACGAGCTGATCGAACGGCTGCGCGCCGGCAAGGTCTATGTGCCCGAAGAGGCCAGCCGCGCGCTTGGCAACTTCTTCTCCAAATCCAACCTCTCGGCGCTGCGCGAGCTGGCGCTGCGCCGCGCCGCGCAGACGGTCGATGCGCAGATGCTCGATTATCTGCGCGCGCATGCGCTGGCCGGCACATGGGCGGGCGGCG
This sequence comes from Sphingomonas sp., assembly GCA_051960335.1. Classification (GTDB taxonomy): domain Bacteria; phylum Pseudomonadota; class Alphaproteobacteria; order Sphingomonadales; family Sphingomonadaceae; genus Sphingomonas. The sequence continues at coordinate 4,758 of JBQCEK010000236.1, read as the reverse complement.
AGCGGATCGTCGTCGCGGTCAGCGAACTGGCCGGCGCGCCGGCGCTGGTCCGTGCGGCCAAGCGCCTGGGCGATGCGCTGGGCGCGCCCTGGACCGCCGTCCACATCGAAACGCCGCGCTCGATGCGCTTCAGCGACGCCCAGAATGCGCGCATCGCGTCCACGCTGCATCTCGCCAGCCAGCTGGGCGGGCAGGTCGCCTCGGTGCCGGCGGAAACCGTGATCGAGGGGTTGAAGCGCTTCACGATCGAAGCGCGCGGCACGCAGCTGATCGTCGGCAAGTCCGCGCGATCGCGGCTGTTCGAGCTGCGCCACGGCTCGGTCGTCGATCGGCTGGTGCGCGAAACGCCGGGCGTTGCGGTGCATGTGTTGCCGCTGCCGGAGGAAGACGAACAGCGCCCCCCTGCCCCCCGCACCCGCGGCAGCTGGGGCCGGCCGCGCGATTATGCAGTTGCGCTGGTGCTCACCGCCTTCGTCACGCTGCTCGGCGACGGCCTGTTTTCCGCGGGCAACATCACCAATGTCGGCTTGCTCTATCTGCTGCCGGTGATGATCGTCGCCACGCGATACGGCTTGCGCATGGGCGTGATCACCAGCCTCGTCTCATCACTCGCCTATAATTTCTTCTTCATCCCGCCGACTCACACCTTCACGATCCAGGACCCGCAGAACATCCTGACGGTGCTGGTGCTGCTCGGCGTCGCGGTGGTCAGCAGCCAGCTCGCCGCGCGGGTTCGCGATCAGGCGTTGCTGGCGCAGCGAAGCGCCGCGCAAAACAGCTCGCTCGCCGGATTTGCCCGATTGCTGACCGGGATCAGCCGGCGCGAAGGGCTCGGCCAGCTGCTGTGCGCGGAGGTCGGCCGCCTGCTCGATGCCAACACCATGCTGCTGCTGCCGGTTGGCGGCGAGCTGGAAGTCGCCGCCGCCTATCCGCCCGAGGATCAGCTCGCCGCGATCGAGCAAGCCGCCGCGCGCTGGGCATTCGAGAACAACAGGCCCGCCGGTCGCGGATCGGAAACGCTGACGGCGTCCGAATGGCTGTTCCATCCGCTCGCGGCGGGCGGGCGCGTGCTCGGCGTCATGGGGCTCGCGCGGCCCGATGCCGGAACGGCCGTTCGCTCCGATCAGCTGCCGCTGCTGCTCAGCCTGCTCGATCAGGCGTCGTTGGCGCTCGAACGGATCGAGCTGGAAACGGAGATGGCGACGGTCACGCAGCTGAAGGAGCGCGATCGGCTTCGCGCCGCGTTGCTGTCATCGGTCAGCCACGATCTGCGCACGCCGCTGACGACGATCCTCGGCATGCTTGCCGAGATCAAGCCGGCCTCCGAGGCGCAGGCCGAGGAGCTGACCGCCGCCCGCGGGGAGGCCGAGCGGCTTCACCGCTTCGTCGCCAATCTTCTCGATATGGTGCGGATCGAGGCGGGTGCGCTGAACCGCGCGCTGGAGCCGGTCGATCTGGTCGATGCGGTGGGCGCGGCGGCGCACGACCTGCGCCGCGTGCTGGCGGGCCATCGGCTCGATCTCGAGATTTCGCCCGATCTGCCGTTCGTGCTGGTCGATCCCCAGCTGTTCCACCACTGCCTTATCAACCTGCTGGAAAATGCCGCGAAATATGGCGATGAAAACGGCGCGATCCGCATCGCCGCGCGGCGGCGTCACCAAGGGCTGGTGCTTCGCGTGATGGACGAAGGCCCCGGCCTGCCGGCGGAGGACACCGAGCGCCTGTTCGAAACCTTCGCTCGCCTCGAAGGATCGGATCGCAAGGGCGGCACCGGGCTCGGCCTCGCGATCGTCAAGGGGTTCGCCGAGGCGATGGGGCTCAGCGTCGATGCGGCGAATCGGCGGGATCGCCCCGGCGCCTGCTTTTCGATCCGCTTTCCCGAAAATCGCCTGCGCAAGGGACAGGAGGACGAATGACCGCTCAAGCGCGTCTCCTCGTCGTCGATGACGAGCCCGCGATCCGCAAGCTGCTCGGCGCCGCGCTGGTCCGCGCCGGCTACCGCGTTGTCGAGGCGGGCAGCGCGCGCGAAGCGATGAACGCGGTGCAGATCGACAAGCCCGAGGCGGTGATGCTCGATCTCGGCCTGCCCGATCGCGATGGGCTGGAGCTCGTGCCGCTGATCAAGGCGGCGGGAATCACCGTGATCGTCGTCTCCGCGCGCGACGCGACCGAACAGAAAGTGACGGCGCTCGATCTCGGCGCCGACGATTATGTCACCAAGCCGTTCGATACCGAAGAAGTGCTCGCGCGGGTGCGGTCGGCGCTGCGCCACCGGCTGTCGGTGAACGTCGAAACGCCGGTCGTCCAGGTCGGCGCGGTGGCGATCGATCTCGGCGCCCGGCTGGTCCGCAAGCATGGCGTCGAGATTCACCTGACCCCCAAGGAATATGCCTTCCTGGCCGAACTCGCCAAATATCCCGGCAGGGTCGTCACGCATGCGCATCTGCTGCGCGACATCTGGGGGCCGGGGCACGAACATGACGTCGAATATCTGCGCGTCGCGGCACGCGGGGTGCGCAAGAAGCTGGAGGAGGATGCGGCGCATCCCTCGATCATCCGCAACGAACCCGGTGTCGGCTATCGCCTGATGGCGCCGCCGCCGATCGACTCCGCCAACGGCTGAAACGCCGCCGCTCGACGACGCTTGGGATGCGGCGGAGCGTTGCATTTAGGTAACACTGTATCAGGAACCGTTTCATACTCGGTATTCGAAGGAAGAAATAAACTCCCCATCTTTCTTCATTTCTCCTATCGAGCGGGCGAACCAAAACCAAGAAAATGGAGAGGGTCGCCATGAACACCACCGCCAAACGTCGCCTGCTGGGTTCTGCCGGAGCGCTGATAGCGCTGTGCTACGCCGCCCCGTCCCTCGCCCAGACCGCGACACAGACGTCGCCCCCGCCGGCGCCCGCCGCCACCACGCCCGATGGCCAGCCAGCGACCGTCGATGACATCATCGTCACCGCGCAGAAGCGCAGCCAGAGCCTGCAGAACGTTCCGATCGTGGTGACCACGGTCAATCAGCAGCTGCTTCAGGATACTGGCGTGAAGGACATCAAGGATCTCGCGATCCTGGCGCCTGGCCTGCTCGTCACCTCGACCACCAGCGAAGCATCGACCACCGCGCGCATCCGCGGCATCGGCACGGTCGGCGACAATCCCGGCCTTGAATCCTCGGTCGGCATCGTCGTCGATGGCGTCTATCGCTCGCGCAACGGCGTCGGCTTCGGCGATCTCGGCAATCTCGATCGGGTCGAGGTGCTGAAGGGCCCGCAGGGCACGCTGTTCGGCAAATCGGCCACCGCCGGCGTGATCAACATCCTCACGCAGAAGCCGCAGTTCGATTATCACGTCAATGCGTCGTTCGATGTCGGCAATTACGGCGCCTATGGCGGCGACGTCGAAGTCACCGGCCCACTGATCAAGGACAAGCTGGCCGCCAGCCTCTATTTCGCCGATCGCCAGCGCGACGGCTATTTCGATGTCGATACCGGCCCCGGCCCGCGCACCGCGACGCACGACACCAACCGCAATTTCTACACGATCCGCGGCCAGCTGCTCGCCACGCCAAGCGACAACCTCACCTTCCGTGTAATCGGCGATTATTCGCGCCGCAACGAGCTGTGCTGCATCGCCGTGATCACGCGGGCCAGCCAGGCGCCGGCGCCCAATCTGGCGAACAACATCGTCGCCGCGCTCGGCGGTAACGATGGCGATCCTGCGACTCCATACAAGCGCAACGCCTATTCGAACCGGCCGGATGGGCAGAAAATCCATGATGGCGGCATTTCGGCGCAGACCGATTGGGATATCGGCCCCGGCACGCTGACGGCGATCACCGCTTATCGCAACTGGAAGACCACCGCCGGCTTCGATGCCGATTTCTCGACGGCGGATATCGATTATCTGCCCTCGGACAATACGAACTCCACGCAGTTCAAGACGTTCAGCCAGGAAGTGCGCTACGCGGGGTCGACGCCGTTCGTCGATTATCTCGTCGGCGGTTTCTATTCGAACGAACAGCTTCGCCAGAACACCAGCGTTCGCGTCGGCAGCCAGTTCACGCCGTATCTCAGCCTGTTGTTCTCTTCGCTGGTCAACGGCGCGCCTGATCCCACCTTCCTGCAAACCGGGCTCACCTTCCCCTATGTCGGCGGGGTAACCTACAATTCAGGCGATGGCTCGCTCGATCAGTATCGCCAGACCGACAATACCTACGCGCTGTTCACCAACGAGACCTTCCACCTCACCGATCATCTCGATTTCAACGGCGGGCTCCGCTACACGATCGACAGGAAGAACCTCAACAATTTCGACACCAACATCGGCGGCGGCGGGGGATGCGCGGCGGCCAATGCGGCCTTCGCCATTCTGGAGGGCGTCAATCCGGAAGCGGCCGAGGAACTGGCGCAGGTCAACGGCACGATGTGCCTGCCGTTCCTCAGCCCCGGCTTCAACAACTTCCACAATTACCAGAGCGAGACCGAGCATAATCTGTCGGGCACGGCCAAGCTCGCCTACCGCTTCAACCGCGATCTGCTGCTCTATGCGTCATACGCGCGCGGCTACAAGGCGGGTGGGTTCAACCTCGATCGCGTGACATGCACCGTCGGCAAGCCGGGCTGCACGCCGGGCAGTGCCGCGGTCGTCACGCCGATCACCGATACGCGCTTCGGCAGGGAAACCAACGACGCGTTCGAACTGGGCGAAAAGGCCACGCTGTTCGATCGCAAGGTGCTGCTCAACGCCACGCTGTTC
>JBQCEK010000235.1:0-4234 GCA_051960335.1 Sphingomonas sp. | reverse complement strand
TCGTGTGATCGGCGGCGCGGCGATCGTCGGCACGCTGATCGTCACGGGTCTTGGCCTCACCGCGTCGGGCACCGAGGCCGCCGAAGGACTGCGCGCGAAGGTCGGCAAGACGATCGGCATGGATTTGTCGCGCCCCGTGACCGCGGCGGCCGTCGTGCCCACGGCTTCCGTCTCGGCCAGCCCCGTGGTCGCTGCAGCTGCGGCACCGCAGGATCGCGCGGCCGCCGTGACGACCGTCGATCCTACCGAATCTGTGCCGCCCGTTCCGCCGGTGCCCCCCGTCCCGCCCGTCCCCCCTGTGCCGCCGGTGCCGATGGTCGATGGCAAGATGATCCAGGCCCAGGTCGCCGCCGCGATGGCCGACATGCCGGAGGTCAGTTCGGCCAATTGCGGGGATGGCGACCTGAAGCAGATGGTGATCAACGATCAGTCTGGCGGCAAGAATCGGATCATCATCTGTACCGATCGAATCTCGAAAGTGGCGGCCAAGGGCGCAGCGGAGGGGGCGGCGATGGCCGCGAATTCGGCCGATATCGAGCGCAACGCCTATCGATCCGCGCTCGCCGGGCTGCAGACCGCGCGGGACAGGGTGATGAGCGATCAACGCCTCAGCGCGGACGAGCGTAGCGAAGCGCTGAGCTCTCTCGACGAATCTATCAAGGAAATGCAGGACGACCTCGCCCACGCCGGCGAGGACGACTGAACGCTCCAGGGAGGGGAGCCGGGCCGGCCACCGCGGAGCGACTCGCGGGGCCGGCTCTTTGATTCGGGCGGCGAACCTTGCCATTCCCCGGCCCAGCCGCCATCTCGATCGGTATGAGCGACTTCCCGACCGGCCAGCCGATCCAGCTCGAACCGCTCGTGACGCGCGTGCTGGCGCCCAATCCGTCGCCTTATACGTTCACGGGCACGCAGACGCATATCGTCGGCACCACCGACCTTGCGGTGATCGATCCCGGCCCCGACGATCCCGCCCACCTCGACGCGCTGCTCGCGGCGATCGCCGGGCGGCCAGTATCCGCGATTGTCGTCACGCACACTCACCGCGACCACAGCCCCTTGAGCCGCGCGCTCAAATCGGCGACCGGCGCGCCGATCGTCGGCTGCGCGCCGCTGGTGCTGGACGATCTCGGGCCCCGCGCCGACGCCGCGTTCGACCGCGACTACGCGGCCGATCGCATCCTCGCCGATGGTGAGCAGGTCGCCGGCGCCGGCTGGACGCTGACCGCCATCGCCACCCCAGGCCACACGTCGAACCACCTTGCCTTCGCCCTTGAAGAGACCAAGGCGTTGTTCTCCGGCGATCACGTCATGGGCTGGTCGACCACCGTCATTTCGCCTCCAGACGGCGACATGGCCGAGTATCTTGCCAGTCTCGCCAAGCTGATGGAGCGAGACGATCGCGTCTATTATCCCGCGCACGGCGAGCAGATCGATCGTCCGCAGCGCTTCGTGCGCAGTCGGATCGGCCACAGGAAGCAGCGCGATGGACAGATCCTGCGCCTTCTCGAACGCGGCGTCGGCGAACTGCCGGCGATGGTCGAGACCATGTATGTCGGCATCGATCCACGCCTCAAACCCGCCGCCGAGCGATCAGTGCTCGCGCATCTGATTGACCTCGAACGCCGCGGCCGCGTGGCGCACCAGGGGGACGCATGGAACGGCATCTGAGACGCGACCCCGTCCGCTGGCTTGTCGCGCTTGCCGCGCTTGCAATCGCTATCGCCGCGGGCTTGTGGACTTACGGCCGCATCACCGAGCGCTATGTCGAAACCAAGTCCGACGCGGGCGGCCCCGGCGTCAGCCAGATCGTCAGCGCCAAGTTGATCGGCATGGGCAGCCTGGAGGTCGCGCAGCTTTCAGGAGTCGTCCAGGCCACCGCTTCGGACATTCGCGGCTTCGGCTGGCTGCGGTCGGACCAGGTGGTCAAAATGCCGTATTCGGTCGGCTATTTCGTCGATGTCTCGAAGATCGGCCCGAAGGATCTGACGTGGGACGCGAATGCGAAGACGCTCGTCGTCGACGCGCCCGACGTGACGGCCGCGCAGCCCAATACCGATGAAGGTCGCCGCACGCTGGTCAAGACCTCGGGCCTGTTCGTCACTCGCGCCGCCGGGGAAGCGCTTACCACCCGCACCTCGCTCCATGCCGAAGCGGTGGCGAGCCACGAGGCTCAATCCCCCGAGCGGATGGCGCAAGCACGCGAGCATGCCCGCCGCGCGATCGCCGACCTGATGGCGAAGCCGCTTGCCGCGGCGGGGTTCGCGAACGCCCGGATCGTCGTCACCTTCCCGCCCGATCGGATCGACGACCGCCGGTGGGACGTGACCAAGCCGATTCCCGAGGTGCTCGCCAATGCGACCAATTGAGCACGAGCGCGCGATCGGGTAAAAGCGAAAGAAAATCGGGCGCGTCGGATACAACCTGTTCAGGGGGATGCGTAATGGCGAGCGCTGCACCACCGCGCCTGTACCCGATCGTTCGCGACCGGCTGTTTTTCTTCGTCATGGCCCTAGTCATCGCCGCGACCACCGTAAGCGGCTTCTCGCTCCAGCTCGCGATGGGCCGATCGACGTTCCACTCGCCATGGTGGGTCCATGTTCATGGCATCACCTTCATGGGCTGGCTGGGGCTTTATCTGGTACAACGCTGGCTCGCCTGGCGCGGCGACATCGTCGATCACCAGCGACTCGGAAGGTTTGCCGCTTTTTACGTCGGCTGGATGGTGCTCGTGGGCGTCAGTGTGAATGCGTTGTCGGCACTCAATCACCGGCTCCCACCCTTTGCCGAGCCGAACGTCTTTTTGACGATGGACTGGGTGATCATCGCCGTTTTCGCCGGTCTTACCTGGGCGGCGGTGCGATTGCGCGGCGCGAGCGACTGGCACCGCCGGCTGATGCTTTGCGGCGCGATACAAATAATGGTGCCCGGTCTGGCGCGATTGCTGCCGCTGCCGTTGTTCGGAACCTGGTTGCTATGGGTGGTATGGACCGCATTGTTGCCGTTCACCGCCGCCGCGCTGATCTACGACCTGCGCACCCGCGGCAAGGTTCATCCAGCTTATTATTGGGGTTTCGGCGCGATCCTGCTCGGCGTCGCGCTGACCCGCCCGATCGCCTTCACGGCTCCCTTGGCGGCGCTGACGCATTACCTGACGACTTGATCGGGCCAGCCGCCAAGGCCATGTGAGCCCTGACAACGGGAGACGATCATGGACGCGCGCAACGGTATCGGCGGCAGCCTCGCGGGACTCGACCTTCGCGCCGAGATCGATCGACTGCGCAAGGAGCGCAACGCCGTCATCCTCGCGCATTATTACCAGAAGCCCGAGCTTCAGGACCTGGCCGATTTCGTCGGCGACAGCCTTGATCTGTCGCGCAAGGCGCAAGCGACCGATGCCGAGGTGATCGCCTTCTGCGGCGTCCGATTCATGGCCGAAACGGCGAAAATCCTGTCGCCCGAAAAGACCGTCGTGCTGCCCGACATGGACGCCGGGTGCAGCCTCGAGGATTCGTGCCCGCCCGAACAGTTCGCCGCCTTCCGTGCCCAGCACCCCGACGCGATCGCGCTGACCTACATCAACTGCTCCGCGGCGGTGAAGGCGCTCTCGGATGTGATCGTCACCTCATCGTCGGCGGAGAAGATCCTCTCGCAGATTCCGAAGGATCAGCCGATCATTTTCGGCCCCGATCGCAACCTCGGCGGCTATCTGGCGCGCAAGACCGGGCGTGATCTCATCCTGTGGCCCGGCGTGTGCATCGTCCACGAGGCGTTCAGCGAGACCGAGCTGTTGAAGCTCAAGGCCAAGCATCCCGGCGCCCCGATCGCGGCGCATCCCGAATGCCCGCCGGTGATCCTCGACCATGCCGATTATGTCGGTTCGACCAGCGGCATCCTGAAATATGCCCAGGAATTCCAGGGCGACACTTTGATCGTCGCGACCGAGCCGCACATCATCCACCAGATGGGAAAGGCGCTGCCGGACAAGCATTTCATCGGTGCGCCGGGCGCCGACGGCAACTGCAACTGCAATATCTGCCCGTATATGGCGCTCAACACGATGGAGAAGCTCTACGTCGCGCTGCGCGACCTCGAGCCGCGCATCGAGCTGGACGAAGATCTCCGGCTGAAGGCCAAGACCAGCCTGGACCGCATGCTCGCCATGGCCAGAGTGACCGTGGGCTTGGGCGATCTTGGGCCGGTTCGTGTAACCGGCGACTAATCGCGTGAAGCT
>JBQCEK010000234.1:0-8504 GCA_051960335.1 Sphingomonas sp. | reverse complement strand
GCCTCAGCCTGCGCCGGAAGCGCCCGCTCCCAAGGCTGACGCCGATAAGGTGCCGGAGCCGGCGTCCCAGCAAACGGAGGGAACGCCGACGCCGCATGTTTTCGAGACGGCGGCCCGCGATCTCGTTGCCGACGTCGCCAAGACCCATGACGATCCCGAGGGGCCCGAAGGGACGCCGCTGGTCAGCACTACGGTCCGCGACGCCCTGCGCGACGCGATGGCCGAGGAGATGCGCAAGGACGAGCGCGTCTTCGTGATGGGCGAGGAAGTCGCCGAGTACCAGGGTGCCTACAAGGTCACGCAAGGGTTGCTCGACGAGTTCGGGCCGAAGCGCGTGATCGACACCCCGATAACCGAATACGGCTTTGCCGGCGTCGGCACCGGCGCGGCGATGGGCGGTCTGCGCCCGATCGTCGAGTTCATGACCTTCAATTTCGCGATGCAGGCGATCGACCATATCGTCAATTCGGCGGCCAAGACCAATTACATGTCGGGGGGCCAGATGCGCTGCCCGGTTGTGTTCCGCGGCCCCAACGGCGCCGCCTCGCGCGTCGGCGCGCAGCATTCGCAGAACTACGGGCCTTGGTACGCCAGTGTCCCCGGCCTGATCGTCATCGCGCCGTACGACGCGGCCGACGCCAAGGGCCTGCTCAAGGCCGCGATCCGCACCACCGATCCGGTCGTGTTCCTCGAAAACGAATTGATGTACGGCCGCAGCTTCGACGTGCCCAAGCTCGACGATTGGGTGCTGCCGATCGGCAAGGCGCGGGTGATGAAGCCGGGCAAGGACGTGACGCTGGTCAGCTACTCGATCGGCGTCGGCATCGCGCTCGAAGCCGCCGAGAAGCTGGCCGGCGAGGGCATCGACGCCGAGGTGATCGACCTCCGCACGCTGCGCCCGCTCGACAAGGCGACGGTGCTCAAGTCGCTCGCCAAGACCAACCGCATGGTTGTGGTCGAGGAAGGCTGGCCGACCTGCTCGATCGCCTCGGAACTGGCCGCGATCGCGATGGAAGACGGCTTCGACGACCTCGACGCGCCCGTCCTGCGCGTCACTAATGAGGACGTGCCGATGCCTTATGCCGCCAACCTCGAAAAGCTCGCGCTGATCGACAGCGACAAGGTCGTCAAGGCGGCGAAGAAGGTGTGTTATAAGGGGTGAGCGTGTGGTCCCGGCCAGCGCGAAGGCCGGCCGGGAACCCCGTCACTTGTTCAGGCGGGCGTTGGCGATCGCTTTGGCGAACAAAGCCTGCAACGCCGCAGAGATGCTCTCGTCAGTCTTCACCGTGTACATGAGGTCCGGTGACGCACAGGCCGTCAGTCTCTGCGCAATCGTCGGATCGTCTTCGATCGCCTTGCGCGCCATTTCGCGTTGGTTGGGCTCGTCGTCCTGGATCGAGGCGACGGTATATTCCGTGTAGAGAATGGCGATTTTCACGCCGCGCTGCGACTTGATCGCGTTGCACTGATCGACCTGCGCCTGCTGCATCGGCGCGCGCGTGCGACCACTGCCGATATCTTCGTCGCTCATGCCGTCCGTCACCAGGAACAGGTAAGCCTGAGGCGTATCGCCCGGTTCGTTCGAGCCCTGGCCCGATTTGGCCGGCAACGCCTTGCCCATATTATCGAGCATCGTCTTGAAGCTGGTGAACAAATATCTGTTGCCGCTGGTGCAGCTCGTTGGTGGGCAACCGTTACCTTGCTTATCGTTAACGGTGACGACACCAATATTGTCGGCTGCTGCGCTGACGGCCGCCAGGTTGGAAGCGGTGCTCGGATTGGGCATCGCCATGATCGTCTTGAAATTGGTGCTATGATCGAATGTATAAACACCGGCGTGATAAACACGCTTGTTCAGATCGGCATAGGATTGGGCGAGCGACATCAGGTCCTTGACGGCGCTTCTTTCGTCAGTGACACGCAGGCGAATGCCTTGGTTGAGCGCGTACCAATAACTGTCAACGAACGAACCATCCGAATTATAGATGCAGATGTCCTTGCCGCTGCTCTTGCAGAGCGAGTTGATTCCGCTGGAATTCGAAGTCGTACGATTGGTGTAGATGTACGTTCCGTCTCCGTCGATCAGCTGCTTCTTGTTGGCGCCGCTGCCGATCGTGCCCAAGCCAGTTGCCTTGACGATCGCGTATTTCGAGTTGTCCAGGATCAGCCCGTTGGGAAGGGCGCTCGGCACATAATTCTCGATCTTGTTTGAATGGCAGGCAAACGAGCATTTCACGGTATCGTCCATGCGCTGAATGCCAGCGCTCGTCGTCGGCAGAGCCATCGATGGTGACGTATCGAGTGCGATGTAGAAATCCATATTCGGCGCAGCAGTCGCCGTAGCGCTAGACGTACCCCCGATCGGGATGGCGCGCATGTTGAGCACCGCCCCGAAGGTGTTGACCGATTTCGCGGTATAGCTCACCGTTACGATGCGCGAGGTGACGCCATCGGGGTGCGTGATGCCTATCGTTACCTGAGGCTCGCCATCGAGCCCGTCCAGCCCTTCGGCTTGGGCGTTGAACATGGTCTTGGCCGTGTTCGTAGCGTCGGTATCGCTCGGGTTGTTCATTGCCGGCTGCGAGACCGCCGCAAGCGCCGCCGCGTCGGCGATCGCATTGAGCTTGGTGCGTAGCCGCGCGGCACGCGAATAATCGATTCCCATGCCGGTGGCGAACACCATCGGGATCGCCGCGAATGCGAAGATCATCAGGACGTTGCCGCGCTTATGCGCGACGAAGCGCCGGACGAACGCCAAGAAATTAGGGATCATGAGCTGGCATCCTGGCCAAGACAGTCGGGCGTGCTGTCGGTGCCGACGTTGAGGCAGACCGATGGGGACCGACGCGGGTTCATGAAAATATGGTCGCTGAACGTGATAGGCCCGATCAATGAGCTCGCGACCGCGGGCGTATAGTTGAAGACGATCTGGCTATACATGGTGAAGGTATCCGGCACCTTCAGATCGTTCGGCAGATCGATATCGGTTATCTTCAACTTGGGGTTGCTCGTCGAGCAGAGCGGCGTGGCACCGTTTATGCACACCCAGACAAGGGACGGGGTGCCGTTATGATCGATGGCGATCTGAGCGATCACGAGACCTGCACTGGCCGTCGAATAGGGCGTAATCACCTGACGCGATCCGTTCTGGATTTCCTGGACTTAAGCCGGTGTCTTCGTATCGTTCTGAGTGGCGAGGTCCGCGAGCGAGCGGGCCGTCACGGTGACTTTGCGATAGGCCGAGATCGCGTCCATCAATTGATAGGATCCGACATAGATCAGGATCAGGAACGGCGCCGTAAGCGCAAACTCGACAGCGCCAAGCGCGCGCTTGCTGCGGATCAGTCGCGCGGCGAGCGCTCGAATTCCATTCGTGCGGCTGCTCATGATGTGTAGGGCTCCGTCTGGAACACCGCTGTCGCGACAAGCAGGCGGCGATTGCCTTCGGTGTTGGCCAGATTGAAGCCGAGCGGCCCGCCCACGACCGGAAAGAGATACATCGTACGCATCACGACGATGCTACCGGCACCGCCGGGATTGAACTGCCAGTTCGTTTTGACGGTGTGATCCGAATTATAAACGGACGGTGTCGTCGTATCGACGTCGGAGAAGGAATCGGCGGTCTGAACGTCGATCATCAGGTTCGAGCAGCTCAGGAAGGCCGGAAGGTTGTTACAGGCGAGCTTGGCGAAGTCCTGCTGATTCATCCCCGCCTTTTGCACGGTGCCGGTCATCAACTGACGTGATGTGTCCTCCGACACGGTTTCCAGTGTCTGCTGTGCAAAGAATACGATGCTAGTTTGGACCGTCGCGAGGATGAGCGCGATCAGCGGCGCCGCCACGATTGCAAATTCGATGATCGTCGCCCCGCGTTTGTCGCGGGCGAGCGTGCGCAATCCCTGGCGAGAGATGCGCCGCGTCTCGATATTGCGCCTAATGCCCCACATCTGCGTTGGTCCGGTCCACCAAAGGCCAGCATTTAGGGGGATAGCGGTTAAAATATCCTCAATTCGCCGAGCCTGTTCCGAGGCGCTCGACCTCGCTAACAGGCGCGTATGGAAGCCCCCGATCCTGAACGCGCACTTGCGCTGAGCTACGCCGTCACCGGGAGCGATGCCGCTGCCGCGATCCTGGCGCTCGACGATCGGCTGGCGCGGATCATCCGCCGCACTGGGGAACCGCTGGTCGGGCAGATGCGGCTGACCTGGTGGCGCGAGGCGCTGGAGCGGCTCGACCGCGAGCCAGCGCCCGCTGAACCCGTGCTTCAAGCGCTTGCCGCGATGGTGCTGCCGCGCGGCGTTGCTGGCGGTGATTTGGCCGGCGTAGTCGAGGGCTGGGAGGCGCTGCTCGTCGATCCGCTCGATGATGCGGCGATGATCGCGCATGCCGAACGTGGTCGCGTACTCTTCACCTCGATCGCGCGGGCGATCGGCGCTCGGGATGCGGCGAGCGGCATGGCCGGGGAGGGATGGGCGCTGGCCGATCTGTCGCTCCATCTGCTCGATCCCGCCGCACGATGCGCCGCCGCCGCGCTCGCATGCGCGAGGCTCGATGCGGCGCTTAGGCAGCGCTGGAGCCGAGCCGGGCGTCCGTTGGGCGCGCTGGCGCATCTCGCCCGGCTCGACTTGCGTGGTCATCGTCGATCGCCGCGACGGGTGTTTCGGCTGCTATTCCATCGCCTGACCGGGCATTGATCATCGCCGGGGTGCCTCCGAAGCGGAGCCGACGTCTTCCGCCGGCCACTCAATAGCGTTAGCCTGATCGCGCGCGGACGGGTGAGGAACGGAGCATGTGGCGATATCTTGCGGGCGGCGTTTCGGCCTTGCTGCTGGTCGCCGCCGGCTTCTTCTTCTTTCGTGGCGGCGCGAAGCCTGATCGCGCCCTGTTCGCGCCGGCGCCCCAGGCGACCGCGGCGCCAACGGCCTTGCCGGCGAGCGCGCCAGCCGCAAGCGAGGAAACGCGCGAGCAAAAGCGCTTCGACCGGTATGACATCAATCGGGACGGCAAGATCACGCGGGACGAATATCTCGCGTCACGGCGCAAGGCCTATGCGAAGCTCGACACCAATCACGATGGGCAGCTGTCGTTCGAGGAATGGGCGGTTCGGTCGACCACCAAGTTCGCCAAGGCCGATGCGGATCATTCGGGGGCGATGAACCCATCCGAATTTCTCGCGACCAAGGTTGAACGCAAGGCGCCGCCGAAATGCGCCTGCGCCGCGCAGCGGGATGATGATTAAGCGGCCATCCATTCGGCGAGCGCGGCGCGCGCGCGCTGCGTGTACATCTTCTTGCGATCGGCCTTCTTCGTCCGGCCTTCGATCGGCGGGAACAGGCCGAAATTCACGTTCATCGGCTGATAGGTTTCCGCTTCTGCCGCTTCGGTGATGTGGGCCAACAGCGCCCCGAGCGCTGTTTCCGGGGGCGGGGGGGCGAGCGTTCGCCCGGCCAGTTCCGCCGCGGCGAAGCGCCCCGCCATCAGCCCGATCGCCGCACTTTCGATATAGCCCTCACATCCCGTGATCTGGCCAGCAAAGCGGATATTGGGCCGCGATTTCAGCCGCAGCGTGGGATCGAGCAGCTCCGGCGAACGAATGAAGGTATTGCGATGCAGCCCGCCCAGCCGAGCGAACTCGGCATTCTCAAGCCCCGGAATTGTGCGGAACAGCTGTACCTGTTCGGCATGCTTTAGCTTGGTCTGGAACCCGACGATGTTCCACAAAGTGCCGCTCGCATTGTCCTGTCGCAGCTGGACGACGGCATAGGGCCAGCGCCCGGTGCGCGGATCGTCGAGGCCGACTGGCTTCATCGGCCCGTAGCGAAGCGTATCGATGCCGCGTTCGGCCATCACTTCGATCGGCATGCAGCCTTCGAAATAGGGCGTGTCCTTCTCCCAATCGCGGAACGCCGTCTTCTCGCCGTCCAGCAGGCCCTGATGGAAGGCGAGATATTGTTCCTTATCCAGCGGGCAATTGATGTAATCGCGGCCTTCTCCCTTGTTCCAGCGCGATTGGAACCAGGCGAGGTCCATGTCGATGCTGTCTCGATAGACGATCGGCGCGATCGCATCGAAGAACGCAAGCGCCTCCGCGCCGGTCGCCGCGCCGATGTTCTCGGCAAGGCTTGGCGCGGTCAGCGGGCCGGTGGCGACGATCGCTGGCCCTTCGGTGGGCAGGGCATCGATCTTCTCGCGCACGATCGTCACGTTGGGGTGGCCGGCAAGCGCCGCCGTGACGCCTGCCGAAAAGCCATCGCGATCGACTGCCAGCGCGGACCCTGCGGGCACCTTGTGCACATCGCCTTCTCTCAGGATGATCGAGCCCAGCGCGCGCATCTCGGCATGAAGCAGGCCGACAGCGTTGCTCTCGGCATCGTCGGACCTGAAGCTGTTGGAACAAACCAGCTCGGCAAGCGAATCGGTGTGGTGCGCAGGCGTAGTTTCGCCCGATCCGCGCATTTCGGATAGGCGCACTTTGTATCCGGCCTCCGCCAGCTGCCAGGCCGCTTCGGAACCGGCCAATCCGCCGCCGATGATATGAATATCGTGAGTCGTCATGCGAGCGGCTTGTGAAACGCCGCGAACGGTCCGACAACCCCGTGTTTCGGGATGAGGCGCAAGGGGGGACGATGCGATTCTGGCTGGCGGCGGCGATCGGAGCGGGGGCGAGCTATTGCTTGCCGGCGTGGTTCGGCTGGACGGGGCTAGGCGTAATCGCATGGAAGGGGGCTGGCGTTTCGCTTCTGGCGATATGGGCAGCGTCGCGGGCGCGCGGCGCGGATGGATGGTTGATCGCGCTGGTGATGGCGCTTGGCGCCTTGGGCGATGTTTTGCTCGACGCGGTCGGTGAAACGAGCGGTGCGGTGGCCTTTCTTGCCGGGCATCTTGTCGCCATCGCGCTTTATCTGCGCAATCGGCGGCCATCGCTTGCGCCCAGCCAGCGGCTGCTCGGCTTGGTGATCGCGCCGCTGACCGTGGTGACGGCCGTCACTTGCGTCGCGGCTGCCGGAAAGGCGCTCCCGGTCGGAATCTACGCGGCGGTGCTCGGCAGCATGGCGGCGATGGCGTGGACAAGCCGCTTTCCGCGCTATCGCACCGGGCTGGGCGGGATACTGTTCGTGGCGTCGGACCTGCTCATCTTCTCGCGCATGGGGCCGCTTGCCGGATCGCATCTGCCGACGTTGCTCGTCTGGCCGCTCTATTTCGCCGGTCAGGCGCTGATCGCGATTGGCGTTGTGGAAACGCTGGACAAAGGGGGCGGGCGCACGCGGGTTGCCTGATGCAGGCGCGCCCTAGACCGTCGCCTTGCTTTGCAGTGCGCAATAGCAGTCCGGATCGACCTCGATCTGCAGGGTTGCGTGCTTGATCGCGAATCGGTGCTGCAACATTGCCTGGGCTTGCGCGATAAAGGCATCGCCAGGGTGGCCTGCTGGCATCACCAGGTGCGCCGTCAGCACCGTCTCCGTCGTGCTCATCGGCCAGATGTGCAGATCATGGCTGTCTTCGACGCCCGGCAGCGCGGATAGTGCGCTGCCGACTTCGTCATAGTCGATCCCGCGAGGCACTGCGGCCAGCGACATTTCGACCGATTCGCGGAGCAGGCCCCAGGTCTGCCAGAAAATCACGACGACGATGATCAGGCTGGTGAGCGGATCGATCCAGGTTGCGCCGGTCCGCCAGATGATCAGGCCGGCGATCACCACGCCTGCCGATACAATGGCGTCCATCGCCATGTGCAGGAACGCGGCGCGGATGTTGATGTCGCTCTTCCGGCCGCGCGCGAACAGCATGGCCGTCGCCAGGTTGATCACGATTCCGATGCCGGCGACGATCGATACGGTGGGCCCTGTGACAGGCGCGGGATGATCGAACCGCTGGATCGCCTCCAACACGATGGCGCCGAGCGCGACCAGGAGCAGCAGCGAATTGGACAGGGCGGCCAGGATCGACGAGCCGCGCAGGCCATAGGTGAAGCGCTTCGAAGGCGGGCGCTGGGCAAGTGCCGCGCCGCCCCAGGCGACGACAAGCCCGAGAACGTCCGACAGATTGTGCCCGGCATCCGCCAGCAACGCGACCGAATTGACGAGGAACCCGAACACCGCCTCGATGACGACGAAGCCGATGTTGAGCGCGATGCCGATCGCAAAGGCTCGGCCGAAATCCGTCGGTGCGTGGTGAGCGTGGCCATGGTGATGGCCATGATCGTGATCGTGTGCAGCCAAGGCGCGAATCTCCCGAATTCGACGCCGCCTAACACCGCCCCTGCATGAGATGCTAGGACATGAAATTCGCGGCCAGCCAGGCGATCGAAGCGCGCTGGACGTGTCCCAAGCGAAGGGACATTTCCCTCGGACACGCCGTTATTGAAATTGGCCCGGCCACGGCTGAGACGAATCGTGGGCGTCCGAATTCAGTTACAGCAGTTCTCAATGGCGGAAAGGCAAGGTGCCGTAGCGAATCACTTGGACGGCGAATTGGCGAGACGAGGCCAGCATATGAAAATCCCC
>JBQCEK010000233.1:0-3023 GCA_051960335.1 Sphingomonas sp. | reverse complement strand
CTTCTGTTGCCCGGTGCGGTCCAACCGCGCTTTTGTCCTTAGTAATCTAGACCGTGAGGTCCGAAATTACGCGGCAATCGCGAGCGCCTCGTTATCGTTGGCACTTATGGTTTTGAGCCTTTTACGGGTTACTCAGCCCGGGCAAAAACAGCGCTTTTCAACACACGTCGATCCTGGTTCGGCCCCGTCAGATATTTCCGCGTGCAAGGGAAACATCTGGTGGAGCCGCCGGGTACTGCCCCCGGGTCCGCTGCGCCTATGACACGCCGCAGTTTATCGCCATAGCCGGGCGAACCCGGCACGCTCGATATAGGCGCAAAATCGCGGATGAAAAGGCCGGTTCGGCCTTTCGCTCGCCACAATGCGGGGCCACATAGGATAGGCCATGTTGACCCAGCGTTCCCGCTACGCCCTGCGCGCGATGCTGATGCTTGCACAGTCTCCTGCCGGCGGGCCGCCGATCCCGATGACTCGAATCGCCGCCGAAGCCGCTGTGCCGCGCAAGTTCCTGGAACTGATCCTCGCCGATCTGCGCGACGCCGGCATGATTCACAGCCACCGCGGCAAATTCGGCGGCTATTGCCTGTCGCGACCGACCCATCTGATCTCGATGGGCGAGATCATCCGTGTGATCGAAGGGCCGCTGGCGCTGATCCCCTGCGTCAGCCGCACCGCCTATCGACGCTGCGCCGATTGCAAGAGCGAGGCGGATTGCGCGATCCGCCACGCGATGGCGCGCGTGCGCGACGAAACAGCACGGATCCTCGACGGCACCAGCCTGGCCGATGCGATCGCCGAGGATCTGGCGGCCGCTTAGATTTTCGGGCGGGCCTTCAGCTCGTCCCTGATCTCCCGCAGCAGCACGACATCGGCGGGATCGGCCGGCGCCGCTGCCTCGGGCTTTGGCATGAGGCGGTTCACCGAACGCACGATCAGGAAGATGATGAAAGCGACGATCAGGAAATTGACCGCCTGGGTGACGAACTCGCCATAGCCGAGCAACGGCACGCCGGCCTTCTTGAGCGCGGCATAATCGCTCAGCGAGCCCGCGTAATTGGCCGGCACCGGGCCGAGCCGGACGAAGTAGCTGGAAAAATCGAGGCCCCCGAAGATCTTTCCGATCACCGGCATGATGATATCGTCAGTCAGCGAGGTGACGATCTTGCCGAACGCCGCGCCGATGATCACCGCGACCGCCAGATCAAGCACGTTGCCGCGCGCGATGAAGGTCTTGAACTCCTTGAACATGGGCATGCCTCCTGGTTCCGATTTCGCTTCGCAGCGCCATCTGCGCCCGCTAGAATGCGTCTGGCAAGGGCCGGAGGATAAACGACCATGAAGTTTCGCACCCCCATGATGATCGCCGCGGCGATGTCCGTCAGCGCCTGCGGCATCAACTCGGTGCCCACCGCCGATGAGAATGTGAAGGCGAAGTGGGCCGATGTGCAGGCCGATTACCAGCGCCGCGCCAATCTGATCCCCAATCTCGTCGCGACGGTGAAGGGATCGGTGCAGGGCGAAGACAAGGTGCTGACCGACGTGATCAACGCGCGATCGAAGGCGACCGCGATCCAGGTGAGCGGCGACGATCTGACGGATCCCGCGAAGATGCAGGCGTTCCAGAGCGCGCAAGGGCAGCTGAACGGCTCGCTCAGCCGATTGCTGGCGACAGTCGAAGCCTATCCCGACGTGAAGAGCCAGGCCAATTTCCAGACGCTGATGAGCCAGCTGGAAGGCACCGAGAACCGCATCACCATCGCGATCCGCGACTATAACGAAGCGGTGCAGGCCTATAACACGCGCATCCGCACCTTCCCCGATGCGATCGGCGCCAAGGTGTTCTATGGCGCCAAGCCCAAGACCCCCTATCAGGCGACCACCCCGGGCGCCGAAAACGCGCCGAGCGTCGATTTCGGGAATATGAGCTGAGGGGGCGATCATGGCCCCCGCTCTTGCTCATCGCCAGCATCATCGCTGGCTGATCCTGCTTGCCTTCATCGCGGCGCTGTTCGTCGCGGCGGCGGCA
Source organism: Sphingomonas sp. (assembly GCA_051960335.1). Lineage (GTDB taxonomy): Bacteria > Pseudomonadota > Alphaproteobacteria > Sphingomonadales > Sphingomonadaceae > Sphingomonas. The sequence continues at coordinate 997 of JBQCEK010000233.1, read as the reverse complement.
CAGGCGCAGACCTTTCCCAAGCTGACCGGACGGGTCGTCGATGACGCGCATCTGCTCGATCCGCAGCAGGTCACGCAGCTCACTCAGCTTTCCGAAGCGACCCAGCAAGCATCCTCGCGCCAGCTGGTGATCGCGACCATTCCCGATCTCCAGGGCTATCCGATCGAGGATTACGGCTATCAGCTCGGCCGCAGCTGGGGCATCGGACAGAAGGGGATCGACAACGGGATCATCTTGCTCGTCGCGCCGAACGACAGGAAGGTTCGGATCGAGGTCGGCTATGGGCTCGAACCGATCATGACCGACGCCTTGTCGAACATGATCATCCAGAACGACATCCTGCCCAAATTCCGCGACGGCGACATGCCCGGCGGGATCATGGCCGGCGCGCAGGCAATCGCCGATCAACTGAAGGCCCCGCCCGAGGAAGCCGAGCAGAAAGTCGTCGCCGCGCAGAGCCAGCAGCAGGCGGCCCGCGACGACAATGGCGGCGGCGTGCCATGGGCGCTGATCTTCTGGCTGATCGTGTTCGGTTTCGTGACGATCTCTCGCTTCGCGCAGGGCAAGCGTGGCCGGCGGTATCGCGGCGGCGCGTGGCCGATTTTCCTGTGGGGATCGGGCTTCGGCAGCGGTGGCGGCGGCTCCAGTTGGGGCGGCGGTGGCGGCGGATCGAGCTGGGGCGGCGGTGGCGGCTTTTCGGGCGGCGGCGGGTCGTTCGGCGGCGGTGGCGCGTCGGGGAGTTGGTAATGCGGATCGATTCCGAGGACAGGCAGCATGTCGCCGAGGCGGTGAAGGCGGCTGAGGCAACCACCGACGGCGAAATCGTGGCGATCGCGGCGAAACAGTCGGACGCCTATCACGACGTCGTGTTGCATTGGGCGGTGATCGGCATGTTTCTGCTGCTGGCGATCCAGGCGGCGCTGCCCGGCCATTTCGTCCCAGTGCTCGATTGGGCGCTTCGCGGCGGTTGGGGCGACCAGTGGCCAGGCTGGTTCCT
>JBQCEK010000232.1:0-5620 GCA_051960335.1 Sphingomonas sp. | reverse complement strand
GTTCGAGGGGCTCCGCGCCGCCGGGCGCAAGGTGCGGCGGCCGGATCTCACGCTGGCCGTGCCCGATCACAATTTGCCGACCACGGCGCGCGTCGATGCGTTCGGAAAACGGATCCCGATCGCCGATGCCGAGAGTGCGGCGCAACTCGCCGCGCTTGAGCGCAACACCGCCGAATTCGGCATCGATTATATCGATGCGACCGCGCCCGAGCAGGGCATCGTCCATGTCATCGGCCCCGAACTGGGCTTCACGCTGCCGGGCACGACGCTGGTCTGCGGGGACAGCCACACGTCGGCGCACGGCGCACTGGGCGCGCTGGCGTTCGGCATCGGCACCAGCGAGGTCGAACATGTGCTGGCGACGCAGACGCTGCTGCTCAGCCAGGCGAAGACGATGGAGGTCCGCGTGAGCGGTAGCCTCGGCTTCGGCGTATCGGCCAAGGACGTCATCCTGGCGATCATCGGCAGGATCGGCGCGGCGGGCGGCACCGGCCATGTCATCGAATATACCGGCGAGGTGATCCGCGGCCTTTCGATCGAGGGACGGCTGACCGTCGCCAACATGTCGATCGAAGGCGGTGCGCGCGCCGGCCTGATCGCGCCTGACGACACCACTTTCGCCTATTTGAAGGGGCGCCCGATGGCGCCGACCGGCGCCGATTGGGACAAGGCGGTGGCCTGGTGGAAGACGCTGCCGAGCGACGCCGGCGCGCGCTACGACAAGACCGTAACGCTCGACGCGACCGATATCGCCCCCGCGCTCACCTGGGGCACCAGCCCCGAAGACGTGGTGTCGATCACCGGCGAAGTGCCCGATCCGGAAAGCTTCGCCGATCCCTCGAAACGCGCCGCCGCCCGCAAATCGCTCGATTACATGGGGCTGACGCCGGGCACGAAGATGCAGGACGTCGGCGTCCAGCATGTCTTCATCGGCAGTTGCACCAACAGCCGGATCGAGGATTTGCGCGCCGCGGCGTCGGTTGCCAACGGCCGGCGTGTGGCGGCGGGCGTACGTGCGCTGGTCGTGCCCGGTTCCGGGCTGGTCAAGCGCCAGGCGGAGGCCGAGGGGCTCGATCGCATCTTCACCGCGGCCGGCTTCGAATGGCGCGAGCCGGGCTGCTCGATGTGCCTGGCGATGAACCCGGACAAGGTGCCGCCCGGCGAACGCTGCGCTTCCACTTCGAATCGGAATTTCGTAGGACGGCAGGGGCCGGGCGCGCGGACGCATCTCGTGTCGCCCGCGATGGCCGCGGCCGCCGCGGTAACGGGCCGATTGGCCGATGTTCGTGAATTGATGTGCTAAAACAGACCTGAGGGGGTCGCCGCTATGAAGAAAGCCCTGTTCCTGCTTGTCGTCGGCGCGCTGATCAGCGGTGTCGCCGCTTATGCCGCGAGCGCGGCCGGGCCGCGCGTCGAGGCGCAACGAGCGCGCTGATGGAGGCGGTCACACAGGTTTCGGGTCGCGCCTATCCTTGGGGTGCGAAGAACGTCGATACCGACGTGATCATTCCCGCGCACTGGCTGAAGACAATTACGCGCGAGGGGCTGGGCCAGCACGCGTTCGAAACGGTGCGCGCCGATCCCGACAACATCTTCGATGATCCGCGCCATGCCGGCAGCCCGATCCTGATCGCCGGTGACAATTTCGGTTGCGGTTCGAGCCGCGAGCATGCCGCCTGGGCGCTGGCTGATATGGGCGTGAAGGCAGTGATCGCGCCGAGCTTTTCCGACATCTTCTCCGGCAACGCCTTCAAGAACGGGATCGTCACCGTCGTCCTGCCGCAGGAGGCGATCGATCGCTTGCTGGAGGTTGCCGAGGATCAGCCGATCACCATCGATCTCGAGACGATGACCGTCACCACGCCCTATCAGGACCGCTATCCTTTCCCGCTGGATGCGTTCCGCCGCGCCTGCCTGATGGAAGGGCTGGACGAGATCGGGTTGACGCTGGCAAGGGATACCGCGATTTCGAAATTCGAATCCACGCTTGCCGGTGAACGGCCTTGGATCGGTAGGGAGAGCGGACATGCGGGCTTTGCTGTCGAAAGCGCCGGGCGGACCTGAAACTCTGGAATTGAGCACGCTCGCCGATCCGGTGGCGGGCAAGGGCCAGGTCGTCATCGCCGTGAAGGCGTGTTCGATCAACTATCCCGACGTGCTGATCATCGAGGACAAATATCAGTTCAAGCCGGAGCGCCCGTTCGCGCCGGGCGGCGAGATCGCCGGTGTGATCGAAAGCGTTGGAGAAGGCGTCAGCGGCTGGGCGACCGGCGACCGCGTGATCGCGATGATCGGAAACGGCGGGCTCAGCGAAAAGATCGCGGTCGATGCCGCGCGCCTCTATCCGCTTCCCGAGGAGCGCAGCTTTGCCGAAGGCGCGGCGCTCATCCTCACTTACGGTACGACGATCCACGCGCTGCTCGATCGTGGGCATCTGAAGCAGGGGCAGACGCTGCTCGTGCTGGGCGCGGCGGGCGGCGTCGGCCTTGCCGCGGTCGAGCTTGGCAAGGCGTTCGGCGCACGTGTCGTCGCGGCGGTCTCTTCGGAAGAAAAGGCGGCGGCGGCGAAGAAGGCGGGCGCCGATGCAACGCTGATCTATCCGCGCGCGCCGTTTGACAAGGCGCAGTCGAAGGCGCTTGCCGATCAGTTCAAGGCGGCGGTCGGCCCCAACGGTGCCGACGTCATCTACGATCCGGTCGGCGGCGATTATGCGGAGCCCGCACTGCGCGCGATCGGCTGGGAAGGGCGCTATCTCGTCGTCGGCTTCCCGGCGGGCATCCCGCGCTTGCCGCTCAACCTTACGCTGCTGAAGAGCTGCGACGTGTGCGGCGTCTTCTGGGGCGCCTTCGCGGCGCGCGATCCGCAAGCCAATCAGGCGCATATCGAGCGCTTGTTCCGATTGTGGAAGGAGGGCGCGATCGCGCCGCGAGTCACCGAAACCTTTGCCTTCGCGGATGGCGGCAACGCCATCGCCAAGATGGCGGCGCGCGACGCGATCGGCAAACTGGTGGTGGAGATCGACCGCTAGTCTCTCCCGTTGCGCAGCCGCAGCGCCAGCCCTATCTCGGTGGCGAGATATATGGTGCCGGCAAGGGGATGGCGCACAATGACGACTTTCGACGATCGAGATCGCGCGTTCGAGGCGAAGTTCGCCGCCGATGAGGAACTGGCGTTCCGCGTGACGGCGCGGCGCAACAAGCTGGTCGGGCTGTGGGCCGCCGATCAGATGAAGCTGACGCCGGAAGAAGCGGACGCTTATGCCAAGGCGGTGGTTCACGCCGAGTTCGAGGAAGCCGGCGATGAGGATGTCGTCCGCAAGCTGGTCGGCGATCTGATCGCCGCAGGCATCGAAACCGATGAAGCGGCCATCCGCACGGCGCTCGATGAAAAGATGGTCGAGGCGCGCCGTCAGCTGATGACGGAGATCTGACGATCATGGCGATGGAAGCCGCCGAAATCGAAAGCCTGATCCGCGCGGGGCTGCCCGATGCGACCGTCGAGATCACCGATCTTGCCGGTGATGGCGATCATTATGCCGCCCGCGTCGTCAGCGAGCGGTTTCGCGGCATGCCCCGCGTCAAGCAGCACCAGGCCGTCTATGCGGCGCTCGGCGGACGGATGGGCGGGGTGCTCCATGCGCTTCAGCTGACCACCGCCGTTCCCGAGTAACAGGAGTAAAGATGATGACCGAAGACACCGACGCCCGCATCGACGGAATCGTCAAATCGAACGGCGTCGTGCTGTTCATGAAGGGCAGCCCGCTGTTCCCGCAATGTGGCTTTTCAAGCCGCGCCGTGGCGATCCTCAACCATCTCGGCGCGGAGTTCGAAAGCGTCGATGTGCTTCAGGATCAGGCGATCCGCCAGGGCATCAAGGCCTATTCGGATTGGCCGACGATCCCCCAGCTCTACGTGAAGGGCGAATTCGTCGGTGGGTCCGATATCATGATGGAGATGTATGAATCGGGCGAGCTCGCGCAGTTGTTCGAAACGTCAGGCGTCATCACCGCGCAGTAACGCGAGCTTGCAGCGGGCTGGGCATCGCTGCCGGCATGGATCGCCGCCGTTCTTCAAGGGTTTCCTGGGCTTTTGCCTCGCCGGGTGAGGGCGGGTGCTCGCGAGATCGGTGGGGGAGCGAGCACCCGCCCTGCTAAAGCGCCGGAAAGGACGCTCGGGGGTGCGCACCGTGATGCAGCGGGTGTGCCATTCCCTCAAAGCCACTCGAAAACTGCGGATCACGCTGGTTAGCAGTCGTTAACCACGACCTCCGATTGTAAGCGATTCCGACAGTTCAGTCGGCGAGAAGCGCTGGTGTAGCAGATCACCAAAACACTATTGACTACAGGCGTAATCGGTGGGACTACATGGTGTAGTCAACCGAGGAGCCGAGTCGCGTGGCCGAACGTATCAGCGAAGCCGAACATGCCGTGATGGAAGTGTTGTGGGACGAAAGCCCGCTCACCGCCCAGGAAGTCGCCGAACGCATTCCATCGGATCGCGATTGGAGCGCCAACACGGTAAAGACCCTGCTCGGCCGGTTGCTCGCCAAGAATGCGATCGCACATGAAGAAGACGGCCGCCGCTCTCGCTACCGCCCGCTGATCGCGCGCGACGGGTACGTCGTTGGTGAATCGCGGCGATTGATGGATCGGCTGTTCGGTGGCCGCCTGGCGCCGCTGGTCGCCCATCTCGCCGAGCGGGACGAGCTGAGCGACGACGATATTGCCGAGATCGAGGCGCTGCTGAAGGGGCTCAAATCGTGATCGGCTGGGCTGTCGAGACGCTTGTCGCCACCACGCTGTTGATGTTGGTGGTGCTGGCGAGCCGGGGCGCCGTACGCCGCACCTTCGGCCCCGGCGTCGCTTACGCCCTGTGGCTGCTGCCGCTGCTGCGCCTGCTGCTTCCCCCGTTGCCGGCAAGCTGGCGTGAAAGCGCCGCGACGCCGATTGCCGCTCCGCTTGCCCATGCCGGCGAAAGGATCACTGTGCTCGTGATTCAGCCGCTCGGCCTGGAGGGCGCCGCCGCGCACACTCCCCAGCATCCCTCGCTGGGTCTGGGGATCGCCAGCCTTTGGGGGTTGGGCGCGGCGGCGTTTCTCGTGTGGCATTGGATCGCGCACGTCCGCTTCTGCCGTCGCATGCTGGCGAATGCCGTGCCGGCGGCGGAGGCTGGCGGCATCCGTGTCGTCGAAAGCGCTGCTGCGGCCGGGCCGCTCGCCTTCGGGATCTTCCGGCGATACGTCGCCTTTCCGAGCGATTTCACCGATCGGTACGATGCGGACGAGCGTGATCTCGCGCTGGCCCACGAATTGGGACATCACGCCCGCGGCGATCTGATCGCCAATTGGGCGGCGTTGATCGTGCTCGCGGTCCACTGGTTCAATCCCATCGCCTGGCGCGCCTTCCGCGCATTTCGCACCGATCAGGAAATGGCCAATGACGCCCGCGTGCTGAGCGGTCGCGATGCAGCTTTTCGCCACGCTTACGCCTGCGCAATCGTCAAATCCGCGCATGGCGGGGCGATTTCGGCGGCTTGCCACCTCCATACCATCCACGCCCTGAAGGGGAGATTGAAGATGCTTTCCACCACTCGCAAATCGACGGGTCGTGTGATCGGCGGCG
>JBQCEK010000231.1:0-3640 GCA_051960335.1 Sphingomonas sp. | reverse complement strand
CACCCCCTCACCCGCATCGCGGTAGCCGAATGCCGCCAGTTGCGCGGCCAAACGCTCGCTGTCGCGGGGAAGGGAATCATCGGAATCACTTTCGAGCGAATCGTAAAGTGACCCCACGCGCTCGACGTGCGGTCGCAAGAGATCAAGCAGCGCATCTCCGCCGCGAAGGCCGTGCAGGCGAGCCACCGCATCCAGCGCCGCGGCCGTGGGCAAGCTGTGGGTCTGCCGATCGTCGATCATCTGCACGCGGTGCTCGATCGTGCGCAACAAGGCGTAAGCGTCGATCAGCGCGGCCGCATCGGCGGGATCGATCCAGCCTGCCCCAGCCAGCGCCGCCAGCGCGTCGCGCGTTCCGGCAACGCGCAGCGCCGGATCGCGACCGCCGTGGATCAGCTGATGAATTTGGGTGAAGAATTCGACCTCACGAATGCCGCCTCGCCCACGCTTGAGGTCATAGCCAGGACCAAACGCCTGGCCCTGCGCATGATGATCGCGGATCAGCCGTGACATCGCCCTGATCTCGCCGATCGCGCCGAAATCGAGCCCGCGGCGCCACACGAAGGGCCGCACTCCATCGATGAAGTGAGCGCCGAGCGCCGTGTCCCCAGCCGCCGCCCGAGCACGAATGAAAGCCGCGCGCTCCCATGCCACGGCCTGCGATTCGTAATGACTAAGCGCTGCGTTGATCGACAAGGCGATCGGCGTCACTTCCGGGGCGGGCCGCAATCGCAGATCAACGCGAAAGACATAACCGTCGCCATCGCGCGCCTGAAGCAGCTCGACGACACGCCGGGCGATACGCACCGCTGCCTCCGCCGGCTCTTCGCGCGATCGATGGGGCAGCGTTTTGGGATCGAAGATCAGGATCGGGTCGATGTCCGACGAATAATTGAGCTCGCCCCCGCCCTGCTTGCCCAGTGCGATCGCCGCGAACCCGCGCGATTCGGCATCCGGCGTGCGCTCTGTGATCGCAGTGGTGATCGCCAGATCGAGCGCGCGATCGGCAAAGGCGGTCAGCGCCGCCGTCACCGCCGTCAGATCGAGCAGCCCGGCAAGATCGCCGATCGCCACAAGCAGCGCCAGCCGCCGCCGCTCGATCCGCAATCGACGCGCCACAGGCTCGTCGGTCGTGACGGCGCTCGCGGCCAGCCCGGGCCAAATGCCGCAATCGAGATCGGCGGCGAGATCCTGTTCGCGGTCGAGCAATAACTTGAGAAAAGGAGAAAAATCACGGGCACGCGAAACGGCGTCAAGAACTTCGGCGCTGGCGACTATGGATTTCATGCAACTGGCCCGATCAATCCGCGCTTTCACTGTGGCTGGTCAAGCAACGATTCGCGCTGTTGGTCGTTTTTACAGACATGACCAGGCCATCCGCCAATGCCTCGGCCGCGCGCCGCAACGACGAACGGATCGTCGCGCGCCCGCGTGCGTCCGATGCGGTCGGCAAAGCTCTGCGCAATGCGTTCGATCCACAGAATGCCGTGCCGGCGGACATGATGCACCTGCTGCACCGCCTCGACGGACAATCGCTCGCCACCCGCGAGGCGGGGCCGATCAGCGATCGCGGCTGAGTTCGTCGACTTCGCCCATGATCGTGTCGAGCGCGGTCATTCCATCGACATTGCTGTGCTCACGTCGAGACGCCAATTCGCCTCCTGACAGGATCGCCTCCAGTGCGACACGCCCGCGGGCGACCCGGCTCTTGATGGTGCCCACGGCGACCCCGCAGATTTCCGCCGCTTCCTCATATGCAAAACCGCCGGCGCCGACCAGGATCAGCGCCTCGCGCTGCGGCTGCGGCAAATGCAGCAAGGCGCGCTGCATGTCGCCAAGCTCGACATGACGGTCCTGGCTTGCCGGTGCCGCGAGCACCCGATCAGCGACCAAGTCGTCCCACTCGCCCTTGAACCGCGCGCGGCGCATCTGGCTGAGATAAAGGTTGCGCAGGATGATGAAGGTCCAGGCCCGCATGTTGGTGCCTGCCTGGAATCGCTGCCGGGCCGCCCACGCCTTCATCAGCGTTTCCTGCACCAGATCGTCGGCGAGATCGCGATTGCCGGACAGCGAACGGCCGAACGCGCGTAAATGCGGGATCACAAGCGCAAGCTGCTGCTTGAAGTCGGAATCCGATAACGCGACATGCTCGACCGGGCCGGCCTGCTCGTCGTCGTTCGGGCTGGAGTCGGTCATGCAGGTCCGTTCGATTGCGTGAAGCGCCGGCGCACCGCACCGGCAGCAAGACATAAGGGAGAAGCCGCGTGATTTCCAGCGACTAAGCGGGAAATGCCACTCGGTTCAGCGCAGCACCAGAAACGCGTAGATGACGATCACCAGCACCAGCGAGATGCCGAGGATGTAGCGCGTCATGTGCGGCGTCGCGCCAGCGCGGGCGCGATCGGTATCGACATGGATCTGTTCGTCTTCGTCAGCCATGCCTCCATAACCAACAAAGACCGTTTTGGGTCCGTACCGTTCGCGCCCCGCCTTTACCGCCGCATCAGCTGGCTGGCACTGTCGCCTGATCGAAGAACAGGGCCTGGCTGATCGCCGCCTTCACCGTCGATCGCTGGAAGGGCTTGGTGATCAGGAAGGTCGGCTCCGGGCGCTCGCCCGTGAGCAGGCGCTCCGGGAAGGCCGTAATGAAGATGACTGGGACGTTGAACTTGCTGAGGATGTCCTTAACCGCGTCGATCCCCGAACTGTCGTCGGCGAGCTGAATATCTGCGAGAACAAGCCCTGGCCGATCGGCCAGCGCCAGCGCCACGGCTTCGTCGCGGGTGACAGCCACGCCAGTCACGTCATGGCCGAGATCGCGGACGATCGTTTCGATGTCCATGGCGATGATCGGCTCATCCTCGATGATCAGGACTCGTGCCCGCGTCTGCTTTTCGATCTCGGCGAGCGCCTGCTTGACGAGATCCTCGACCTCGTCGTTATCGACGCCGATCAGATAGCCGGTATCCTCCGGCGTGAAGCCCTCCATCGCCGTCAAGAGCAACGCCTGGCGCGACATCGGCGTCATCCGCGCCAGCCGGGCGCGAGCGATCGCCTCGGCCTGATCGCCCCCGCTATCGGCGCCATTGTCATCGAGCTCGTCGTAATTGGCCGAGCTCCAGATTACCTGGAACGTCCGGTAGAGCCCCAGCCGCGGATCGACATCCCGGGGGAACTGCTCAGGCGCGGCGACGATCGCTTCCAGCGTCGCGCGAACATATTTGTCTCCATGCGACTGGCTGCCGGTAAGCGCGCGGCCGTAACGACGCAGGAATGGAAGGTGAGGTGCAAGCTGCTGTCCGAGCGACATGATCGGCGTGATCTCCTGAAAAAACCCCTTCTTAGTGGGATCGCCGTCCCCCCAATGCAAACTCATTCGATGTGCCCCGAAAGATAATGGCGATTTTCGAGACATTCGCGGGAACCAACGAGATGATCTTTGGTTTCATCGTTTCGTCATGGGTTGTATGCGCGCCTTCGCGGGGCGGCGCTCCGCACCCGATCATGATTACATTTTCGCCGGCAGATCGCCGGCCGCCTTTAGGGGGACCACGTTGCGTTCGGACCGAGAGTCGTCGAAGAAGCCGAAGTCCGCTGCGGCGCATCCGACAAAAACGGACAGCAAGAACAAGGAGATGGGATC
>JBQCEK010000230.1:0-10703 GCA_051960335.1 Sphingomonas sp. | reverse complement strand
GCTCGCTGCCGAGACGCGTGACCGGGTTGGCAAGGGAGCCTCCCGTTCGCTGCGTCGCGAAGGCCGCGTGCCCGCCGTCATCTACGGCAACAACGAAGACCCCACGCCCGTCCATGTCGAGGAAAAGGCGCTCATCAAGCTGTTGATGACCGGCCATTTCATGAACTCGGTGATCATGGTCGATATCGGCGGCAAGCCATCGCGCACGCTGCCCAAGGATGTGACCTTCGATGTCGTCACCGATCGGCCGGTGCATGTCGATTTCCTGCGCATCTCCGAACACGCCAAGGTGCACGTCAACGTGCCCGTCCACTTCGCCGACGAGGAAAAGGCCCCCGGCATCAAGCGCGGCGGTGTGCTGAACATCGTCCGCCACGAGCTTGAGCTGGTGGTCGATGCCGCGCAGATCCCCGATGAGATCCACATCTCGCTGGCGGGCCTGGAAGTAGGCGATTCGATCCACATCTCGAACGTGACGCTGCCGAAGGGCGCCGAATCGGCGATCGACGACCGCGATTTCACGATCGCGACGATCGTTGCCCCGTCCGCGCTCAAGTCGAGCGAAGGCGACAACGAGACCGAAACGGCCGCCGAAGCGCCCGCCGCGGACGAAGTGCCCGCGACCGAGCAATCGGACGACGAGCAGGCCTGATATCATCTCCCGCCCCCGGCCTGATGACCGGGGGCGGATCGATCGGCGGGAGCGGCCATGCAGATCTGGGCTGGCCTGGGCAATCCTGGCCCTCGCTACGCGATGAACCGGCACAATGTCGGCTTCATGGCCCTGGATTCGATCGCCGATCTCCATGAATTCGAGGCGCCGAAAAAGCGCTTCAACGGCTGGGCGATCGAAGCCCGGATCGGCAGCGAGAAACTGCTGCTGTTGAAACCCGCCACCTTCATGAACGAAAGCGGCCAGTCGATCGGCGAAGCGATGCGCTTCTACCGGCTGGAGCCGCATGACGTTACCGTCTTCCACGATGAGCTCGATCTTGCGCCGTTCAAGGTGAAGGTAAAGCAAGGCGGCGGAACCGCCGGGCATAATGGCCTGCGATCGACCGAGGCGCACATCGGCGCCGATTTCCGCCGCGTGCGCATCGGCATCGGTCATCCCGGCCATAAGGATCGGGTGCACAATTATGTGCTCGGCAATTATGCCAAGGCCGAGATCGAGCCGCTGAGCGAGATGCTCGGCGCGATTGCCGCCGAAGCGCGCTGGCTGGCGCAGAACGATCCGGAGCGCTTCATGAACGACGTCGCGCTGAGGCAACAAGGCTGATGCCGAGCCGCAAACTGTTCGCGACGCTGTTTTACGAGGGGCAGTTGGACGACGACGCCTTGCTCGCGGAGCTGGACGATGCGTGCCGTTCGGTGGCCGATGCCGACACGGCCGGGCAGGACTGGTCGGCCGAACATGGCTACGGCGGCTATACCAGCTATGCGTCGCTCGACGATCTGCCGCGGCGCGATCCGCGGTTCGGCGATCTCGTCCGCCGCCTCGACAAGCATGTCGCCGCGTTCGCCAGGGATTGCGCGTTCGATCTCGGCGGCAAGCGACTGAAGCTCGACAGCCTGTGGATCAATCTGCTGGAACCGGGCGGCGCGCATTCGGGGCACATCCACCCGCACAGCGTGATTTCGGGAACGATCTATGTCGCGGTGCCGCCCGGATCGGGGCCGCTGAAGCTCGAAGACCCGCGATTGCCGCTGATGATGGCGGCCCCGCCCCGCCGCGCGAAGAGCGGGGAGGACCATGCCAGCTTCGTCTATGCCCCCCCGCGCGCCGGCACGATCTTCGTGTGGGAAAGCGGGCTGCGCCACGAGGTGCCGGCGAGCGCCGCGGATGATTTCAGGATCAGCATCAGCTTCAACTATCGCTGGTGAGCTTTCCGGCATTTCGCTGAATCGCCACGCTATATTGCGCTTCCGCAATGACACGGCGAGGTATAGATTGTCGCCATGCAGCGGCAGGGATCGAAGGCGCGCTTCTCGGCACCGCAAATGGGCGGTATAGCATCGCGATTCGTGAAGGGACGATGAGCATGACGCTTGGCAATCGATCGTCTCGTGACGCCGGTGTCTCGATGCTCGATCCCAAAAACCGTCCGATGAACGCGCTCGCCCGGCGGCTCGACGCGCATACGCCGCTCGATGAAGAAGCCGTGAGCGCGATTCTCACCCTGCCGCACCGGGTGCAGAAGCTGCGCGCCGGCGAATATTTCCTGCGCGAGGGCGAACGGCCGATCAATTCGACCGTGGTCGTGGACGGTTATGTGTTCCGCCACAAGTTCGTCCAGGATGGCGGTCGGCAGATTGTCGCGCTGCATATTCCCGGCGATTTCGTCGATCTGCAGAACATCCTGCTCAACCGCGCCGATCACAACATTCAGGCGTTGACGGCCGCCACCATTTGCGAATTTCCCCATCCGCAAATGCTGGCGCTCGCCTTTCGGCATCCGGCGATCGGCAAGGCGCTGTGGCGTGAATCGCTGGTGGAAGCATCGTTGTTTCGGGAATGGATCGCCAACCTTGGGCGGCGTGACGCGCGTGCCCGCGTGGCGCATCTGTTGTGCGAACTCGCCGTTCGACGCGAAGCGGCCGGCCTTGGCCAGCGCGAGCATTTCGAACTGCCGCTGACGCAGGAACAACTGGGCGACGCCCTGGCGCTGACCGCGGTTCACGTGAACCGCACGCTGCGCGTGCTCGAAACCGACGGGCTGATCCGGCGCAGCAAGCGCGCCATCACCGTGGGCGATTGGCGGCTGCTGCGCGCCGCGGCGGATTTCAACGAGAATTATCTGCACATCCAGGCGCCGTCCGAGCCGATCGAGATGGGCGGCAAGGTCGCGCGCAGAGCCTGATCGCCAGGCCCTAGCCTCAAACGACGGATGCGCCTATTCGCGTCGGCATTCCTGCCGGCGCGCCGGCATTCAAGCACGAGGTTTGACTTTCCATGGGTTTTCGCTGCGGCATCGTCGGCCTGCCGAACGTCGGGAAATCGACGCTTTTCAATGCGCTTACCGAAACCGCCGCGGCGCAGGCGGCGAATTATCCGTTCTGCACGATCGAGCCCAATGTCGGCAACGTGGCGGTGCCCGATCCCCGGCTGCACAAGCTTGCCGCCATCGCGCATTCGGCCAAGATCATCGAAACGCAGCTGGGCTTTGTCGATATTGCCGGGCTGGTGCGCGGCGCAAGCAAGGGCGAAGGGCTGGGCAACCAGTTTCTCGGCAACATCCGCGAGGTCGATGCGATCGTCCATGTGCTGCGCTGTTTCGAGAATGACGACATCCAGCATGTCGACAATCGCGTCGATCCGATCGCCGATGCGGAAACGGTCGAGACCGAGCTGATGCTCGCCGATCTCGAAAGCCTCGAAAAGCGCGTGCCGAACCTCGCGAAGAAGGCCGCGCAGGGCGACAAGGAAGCGAAGATCGCCGCCAGCGTGCTGGGCCAGGCGCTCGATCTGCTGCGCGAGGGCAAGCCTGCCCGCCTGGTCGAGCCCAGGGACGACGAAGAGGCGCGCGTCTTCTCGCAGGCGCAGCTGCTCACCGCCAAGCCGGTGCTTTACGTCTGCAACGTCAATGAAGAAGACGCCGCGAACGGCAACGCCTTTTCGGCGCGCGTGTTCGACAAGGCGAAGGCGGAGGGCGCCGAGGCGGTGGTCGTTTCCGCCGCGATCGAGGCCGAGATCGTGACGCTGGATCCGGCAGACCGGAAGGAGTTTCTCGCCGATCTGGGGCTCGACGAAACCGGGCTCGCTCGCGTGATCCGCGCCGGCTACACGCTGTTGCACCTGCTGACCTTCTTCACCGTCGGCCCCAAGGAAGCGCGCGCCTGGACGATCCCCGCCGGGGCCAAGGCGCCGCAGGCGGCAGGCGCGATCCATACCGATTTCGAACGCGGCTTCATCCGTGCCGAGACGATCGCGTTTGACGATTACGTGGCGCTCGGCGGTGAAAGCGGCGCGCGCGAGGCTGGCAAGCTGCGCCAGGAAGGCAAGGATTATGTCGTTCACGACGGCGATGTGATGCTGTTCCGCTTCAACGTGTGATTGCCAGCGCTGAACGAAGGGCATAGCGTTCGATCATGGCGATCGGCCGGTTGATCCTTGCACTGCTGCTGCTTTGCGTCGCTTTGCCGGCGACGGCGGCGATGCCATGCCATGACGGTGACGCCATGCCCGCGGCGATGACGATGCCGCACGATACGCCCGCCACCCAGGATCACCGCGACACCACGCTCGCTGCGCACATCTGCATCGGGTGCGTGCCGCCATCGAGCTGGCGGAGCGCCGTCGTGGCGGAAGCGCCCATCGCCACCACGCTGGCGCCGATGGCGCAGCTGACGTCGCTGCGCCTCGGCGAACGGTTGAAGCCAAGCACACCCCCTCCTCGCTTCGGGTGATCGCTAGGGCCTTGCGCCCTGAACGATACATTCGAATGACGAGGAAAGTTCAGATGACACGATTGACGCTGATCGCGGCAGGCGCCGTGATCGCGCTGCTGCCCGGCCGGGTGGCGGCGCAGATGATGCCGGATATGGATATGCACGCGCCCACGCCCACGCCGTTCCAAGCGCCGGCGACGATGGCCGATGCGATGCCGGGAATGAGCATGGCCGGCGACGCCGTTTACGCTGGCGGCTCGGGCACCGCCCGCCTGCCCGGCGCCGAGGGCATGATGACCGGGCTCCACGCCGAAACCGGCGGCTGGATGCTGATGGCGCACGGTTATGTGTGGGGCGCGGCGACGGATCAACCAGGGCCGCGCGGCGACAGCATGGCATTCGCCACCTCGATGGCGATGGTCACCGGAGACCGCGATCTTGGCAGCGGGGCGCATCTTCAATTGCGATCGATGTTCAGCCTCGACCCGCTGATGGGCCCGCGCGGCTATCCCAACCTGCTTACGACGGGCGAGACCGCGCACGGACAGCCGCTGGTCGATCGCCAGCATCCGCACGACCTGTTCATGGAGCTCGCTGCGCGGGTGGATGTGCCCGTCGGCGGGAAGAACACGGTGTTCGTCTATGGCGGGCCGGTCGCCGAGCCCGCGCTCGGGCCATCGGCGTTCATGCATCGTGGATCGGCCGCCTATGAGCCGCTGGCGCCGATCACGCATCACTGGTTCGACAGCACGCACATAACCTATGGCGTGGTGACGGCGGGATGGGGGTCGCCGCATCTACAATTTGAGGCTTCCGCCTTTCGCGGTCGCGAGCCTGACGAGCATCGCTGGAATATCGAAGCGCCCAAGCTCGATTCGTGGAGCGTAAGGGCCACGTGGACGCCCTCCCCGCACTGGGCGATCGAGGCAAGCCACGGGCGGCTGAACAGCCCCGAGGCGCTGCACCCGGATGAAGACGAAACGCGGACAATCGCGAGCGTTCAATATGCGACGCGGCGGCTGGCGACGACTTTCGCGGTTTCGGCCAAGCATCGCATCGGCGGCCGGACGCTCACCGCATGGCTCGGTGAAGCGAATTGGAACCTGTCGCAGCATCACACCCTGTTCGGGCGGATCGAGAACGTCGCCAATGATGAGCTGTTTCCCGATCCCGCCGATCCGCGCCACGATCGCGCCTTCCGTGTCACACGCGCCTCACTCGGCTATGCGTATCGCCTGCCCGTGGGCCCCTTCGGCCTGGCGCTGGGCGGCGCTGCTGATGCCTATGGCAAGCCGGCCGCGCTCGATACAGCTTATGGTGATGCGCCGTTCGGTTACACCCTGTTCGCCAAGCTTTCGCTCGGGCATTAGGGCCGCGCATCAAGGGAGAATGAGATGAGTCGCTTGGGGTTGGGGCTTGCCGCGTTGGCGGCGATTGGCGTGTCCGGATGCGCAGCGACCCCGCCCCCCGCCCCAGCGGCGCAAGTCGCGGCCGAACAGAAGCCGCCGGTGACGATTCTCGTCTCGATCGACGGCTTCCGCGCGGACTATCTGGACCGCGGGGTGACGCCGCGGCTGAACGCGCTGGCCGCCTCAGGCGTGTCGGCGGCGATGCAGCCGAGCTTTCCGTCGAAGACCTTTCCCAACCACTGGGCGATCGTGACGGGCGATTATCCCGATCATTCGGGCATCACCGCCAACAAGATGGAGGATCCCGCGCGGCCGGGCGAGACTTTCACCATGGCGACCGACGATCCGTTCTGGTGGAATACCGCATCGCCGATCTGGGTCGATGCGGAAAAGGCCGGCATTCGCACCGCGACGATGTTCTGGCCCGGCGCCAACGTCGCCTGGGGCGGCGCCAAAGCGGCGAAATGGCCGAACGACGTCACCGGCGGCACCCGGCCGGAGGATTGGCAGCAATTCAACCAGGCCGTGACCGGAGAGCAGCGTGTGAACGCCGTGCTCGATTGGCTGCGGCGCCCCGCGGCGATCCGGCCGAAGTTCGTCACGCTCTATTTCGATACGGTGGATACCGCCGGGCACGAATATGGGCCGGACGATGCACGCACGACCGCCGTGGTCGCCGATATCGACAAGAAGATCGGCATGCTGGTCGATGGACTGAACGCGCTTCATCAACCCGCCAATCTCGTCATCCTCGCCGATCACGGCATGGCCCCGATCAGCAGCGACCGGGTCGTCGCGCTCGATCAGATCGCGCCCGCCGCCGACTACCGCGTCATCGAGAGCGGCCCTTACGCCAGCCTCGAACCGACGGCAGGGCATGAGGCGGACGTTGCGCGGCTGATCCCCGGCAAGCATGGCCACGCGACGTGTTGGCGCAAGCAGGACATTCCGGCGCGCTTCCACTACGGCACCAACCACCGGATCCCGCCCTATTTCTGTCTTGCCGACGTCGATTGGCAAGTGCTGCCGAGCCAGCCGACCAAGCCCGATAATGGCGGCAATCACGGTTACGACAATCTCGCGCCCGAAATGCAGGCGCTGTTCGTCGCCAATGGCCCGGCCTTCGTCTCTGACGAAAAGCTGGCGCCGTTCATCAACGTCGATGTCGAGCCGCTGTTGCGCGACCTGATCGGCTTGCCGCCCAAGGCGGGAATCGACGGCACCGATGCGCCGTTCAAAACCGTCCTGCGCCCTGCGGAGTGAAGCGATGCAATATTTCGAGGATATCGAGGTCGGCCGCAAGGCGCGCTTCGGGCATTACGAGGTCACCCGCGAGGAAGTGACCGCCTTCGCCGCGAAATACGACCCCCAGCCGTTTCACCTTTCCGACGAGGCGGCGGCGGCAACGCATTTCGGGCGGCTTTCGGCAAGCGGCTGGCATACGTGCGCGATGACCATGTCGATGGTCGTTGAGAATTTGAAGGCCAACCGCCAGGCGGGATTGGGCTCTCCTGGGATTGACGAGCTTCGCTGGCTGAAACCCGTCTATCCCGGCGATACGCTGACCTGCGAGACCGAAATCATCGACAAGCGGCCATCGCGCAGCCGGCCCGAGATGGGCAGCTATCGCAGCCGGATGACCGTGCTCAACCAGCATGACGAACCCGTCATGACGTTCCTGTCGATCGGCCTGATCGCCACCCGACCAACGGCCGGATGACAGATGGATCAGTGATGGCCGCGGTGGCCGTCACCGTGATGGCCGCCGTCCCAATGGCCATTGCCTGACAGATGACCGGCGCCCTGCGGCGGACTGCCATTCCAATGATGCGGCGCAGGACGGTGATGGAAACGATCCCAGTTGCCATCGTTCGGCCGATGGCCGTTCCAATTCTGGCCGCGGTTCTGCCAATAACGGCGCTGCGCGTCATTCCAGCGGTGGCGGTTATGGTTGCGATCGTAAACGTAATAACCGCTGCCGGGATAGTAATAATCGCCGTACCAGCCGTAGTAGGACGGGTTATAATATAGCCCGCCATCATCGTAATAACCGCCGCTATAATCGTAATAATCGCCGTAGCCGCCATAGCCGCCGCCGTAATAGCCGTCGGTTGCACAAGCGCTGAGGCCAGTGCCGGCCGCGGCGAGCAGGCCGACAAGAAGAATGCGGGATCTGATCATGACAATGTTCTCCCAGATACGCGGAGTGGATGCGGCCCTTGTTACACAGGCGTAGTGACTGAAGCCTGAACCGCTGGTGCGGAGGAAACGTTCGCTGCGTGACGCCAGTTCCAGCCGTCAACTCCGCCCAAAAAGGAAAACGCCCCGCTTCTCAACGAAGCGAGGCGTCTTTCATGGCAACGGCCGGCCGCATCAATGCTGCACGTCGCGCCACACGTTCTGATAGGCGCCCCAGGCCAGGAAGCAGAAGATGCCGAGGAAGATCACTACGGCCAGACCCGTGGAGTGGCGCGATTCGAGCTTGGGCTCGGCGGTCCACACCAGGAAGGCGGAGACGTCCTTGGCCATCTGATCGATCGTCGGCTTGGTGCCGTCCTGATACTGCACCTGCCCGTCAGCGGTCAGCTGCTGCGCCATCGCGATGTTGAGGCTTGGAAAGTACGGATCATAGTGCAGCCCCGGGAGCGGCTGCGCGTCGGGATAGTTCTTCTTGAGCGACGCCGGCACCGGCTGATAGCCCGTGAGGATCGAATAGACATAGGGCGCCCCGCCTTCACGCGCCTTGGTCATCAGCGAAAGATCGGGCGGCAGCGCATTGTTGTTTGCGGCGCGCGCGGCGATATCATTGGCGAACGGCGACGGGAAATGATCCGACGGGATGTTCTTGCGCGTGGCCGGCTCGCCGGTGTCCGGGTTGGTGGTCGGCTGCTCGACCGCCCATTGGTCGGCGATCGCCTTGATCTGCGCATCGTCATAGCCGATGTCCTTCAGATCGCGGAACGCCACCAGCTTCAGCGAATGGCAATTGGAGCAGACTTCCTTGTAAACCTGGAAGCCGCGCTGCAGCTGCCGCTGATCGAATTTGCCGAACGGCCCGTCCGAGGCGAGGTGAAGCGCCTTGGGATGGAGGTGATAGATCTCCGCGGCCGTTTTCGGCGTGGGATCGCTGATCACCCCGCTGATGCTGCCCCAGAGCGCGAACAGGAGCGAGGCGACGAAGCCGAGCCCGACGAGCGTTGCGATGTTGCGAACCATGATCGTGCCGCCCCCCTTAAGCCGTCTGGACCGGGCTGCCGCTTACCGCGGACTCGCTCGGCTTCGTGCCGCCCTTTTTCGCCAGCACCGCCTCGGTGATCGAATTGGGCAACGGGCGCGGACGCTCGCTGCGGGAGATCAGCGGGAGGATGATCAGGAAATGGGCGAAATAATAGGCCGCGGCGAACTGGCCGAGGATGATGTATTCCGGCGTCGCGGGCGATCCGCCGCACCAGCCGAGCACCAGAATGTCGATCAGCCAGATGAAGAAGAACATCCGGTAGGTCGGCCGGTAATTCGCCGAACGCACCGGCGACGCGTCGATCCACGGCAGGAAGAACAGCAGCAGGATCGACGAGAACATCGCCATCACGCCCCACAGCTTCGCCGGAATCCACAGGAAGTTCGCGGTGAAGGCGCGCAGGATCGCGTAGAACGGCCAGAAATACCATTCGGGCACGATTTCGGCCGGGGTCGAGAGCGGGTTGGCGGGGATGTAGTTATCCGCATGGCCAAGATAGTTCGGCGCGAAGAACAGGATAACCGCGAACACCAGCAGGAACACGCCCAGGCCGAAACCGTCCTTGGCCGTGTAATAGGGATGGAACGGGACGGTATCCTGCTCGCCCTTCACATCGACGCCTGTCGGGTTGTTCGATCCCGGAATATGCAGCGCCCAGATGTGCAGGATGATCACCCCGGCGATCACGAACGGCAGCAGATAGTGAAGCGAGAAGAACCGGTTGAGCGTCGCATCGCCCGGCGCGAAGCCGCCCAGCAGCCAGGTGTGGATCGCATCGCCAACCAGCGGGATCGCCGTGAAGAACCCGGTGATCACCTGCGCGCCCCAGAAGCTCATCTGCCCCCAGGGGAGCACATAGCCCATGAAGGCGGTGGCCATCATCAGAAGGAAAATGACGACGCCCAGCAGCCACACCATCTCGCGCGGAGCCTTGTACGATCCGTAATAGAGGCCGCGGAAGATGTGGATATAGACGACGATGAAGAACATCGACGCGCCGGTGGCGTGCGCATAGCGCAAGAACCAGCCGGCATTCACGTCGCGCATGATATGCTCGACCGAATCGAATGCGACACCGGCGTTGGCCGCATAGTGCATCGCCAGCACGATACCGGTGACGATCTGGATCGCCAGCGCCGCGCCGGCGAGCACGCCGAAATTCCACCAGTAGTTGAGGTTGCGGGGAACGGGATAGCCCGCGCCGACCGCATCATAGACCAGCCGGGGAAGCGGCAGCCGTTCGTCGAGCCACCGCATGACGGGGTTCTTCGGCGCATATTGCTGTGCCCAGGGAAAGCTCATCTCAGGACCCCACCGTAATCGTTGTCGGCGTGTTGAACTTATAGTCCGGCACGACCAGATTCTTCGGCGCCGGTCCTTTGCGGATGCGCGCCGCGGTATCGTATTGCGAGCCGTGGCAGGGGCAGAAATAACCGCCGAACTCGCCGCGCGGCTCGCCTTCCTTATTGCCCAGAGGCACGCAGCCCAGGTGCGTGCAGACGCCGATCACGATCAGCCAGTTGGCATGACCTTCCTTGGTTCGCTCGGCGAGGGTCTGCGGATCGCGCAGCGTGCTAAGCGGTCCGGCGTTGGGCTCGGCGATTTCCTTGGGCGTCAGGCTGCGGACGAACAGCGGCTGCGATCGATAGGTGGTGGTGATCGCCTGG
>JBQCEK010000229.1:0-4077 GCA_051960335.1 Sphingomonas sp. | reverse complement strand
CGAGCGGATGGTTGATCAGCAGGAATTCCATCATGCCTTCGCGGGCATGCTTCACCATCGGCGTGGTGGTGAAGATCTCCTGATTGTCCGCCGCCGGCAGCGCGCACGACGCCTGCGGCTTGGGCGGCCCGGGCTTCACCTCGACCAGGCACATCCGGCAATTACCGGCGATCGACAGCCGCTCGTGATAGCAGAAGCGCGGAATCTCCTTGCCGGCAAGCTCACACGCCTGCAGCACGGTGGCGCCCTGCGGCACCTCGATCTCTACGCCGTCGACTTTAACCTTCGGCATTACTCAGCCGCCTCCATCATCGGTTCGAGACCGCCGCCGCGATTTTCGGTGATGCGCCGTTCCATCTCCGGGCGGAAATGCTTGATCAGGCCCTGGATCGGCCACGCCGCGGCGTCGCCCAGCGCGCAGATCGAATGGCCTTCGACCTGCTTGGTCACCTGGTAGAGCGTGTCGATCTCGCTGATGTCGGCGTCGCCGGTGCGCATCCGCTCCATCACGCGCCACATCCAGCCGGTGCCCTCTCGGCACGGGGTGCACTGACCGCAGCTCTCGTGGCGGTAGAAATAGCTGATCCGGCTGATCGCGCGGACGACGTCGGTCGACTTGTCCATCACGATCACCGCCGCGGTGCCGAGGCCCGAGCCGACCGCCTTCAGCCCGTCGAAATCCATCGGGCAGTCCATGATCTGCTCGGCGGGCACCAAGGGCACAGACGAGCCGCCGGGGATCACCGCCAGCAGATTGTCCCAGCCGCCGCGGATGCCGCCGGCGTGCTTTTCGATCAGCTCGCGGAACGGGATCGACATCGCCTCTTCGACGACGCATGGGCGATTCACATGGCCGGAGATCTGGAAGAGCTTGGTGCCCTGGGTCCCTGCCGCGCCGACGCTCGAAAACCAGTCCGGCCCACGCCGAAGGATGGTTGGCACCACCGCGATCGATTCGACGTTGTTGACGGTCGTCGGGCAGCCATAGAGCCCGGCGCCCGCCGGGAACGGGGGCTTGAGGCGCGGCTGGCCCTTCTTGCCCTCGAGGCTTTCGAGCATCGCGGTTTCTTCGCCGCAGATATACGCACCCGCGCCACGATGGACGAAGACGTCGAAATCATAACCCGATCCGGCAGCGTTCTTGCCGAGAAAGCCCTTGTCATAGGCCTCGGCAACCGCGGTGAAGAGGTTCTCCGCCTCGCGGATGAATTCGCCGCGGATGTAGATGTACGCGGCACGCGCGCGCATCGCGAAGCCGGCGATCAGCGCGCCCTCGATCAGCTTCTGCGGATCGTGGCGGATGATCTCGCGATCCTTGCACGAACCGGGCTCGGATTCGTCGGCGTTGATGACGAGGAAGTTCGGCCGATCGGGCTTCGGCTCCTTGGGCATGAACGACCATTTCATGCCGGTCGGGAAGCCCGCGCCGCCGCGCCCGCGCAGGCCCGAGGCCTTGATCTTGTCGATGATGGCGTCCTGGCCGATCGCCATCAGCCCCTTGGTATCGTCCCAATCGCCGCGCTCGATCGCGGCATCGATGTGCCACGACTGGAAGCCGTAGAGATTGGTGAAGATGCGGTCCTTGTCAGCGAGCACGGGGCCCTCCGATGAATTTCTCGGCGACGAAATAGACGATCACGGCGGCGGCGAGGCCAAGCACGATCGCCAGAATTCCGAGCGCGAGCTTCAGGAAGATGATGAGGACGACGATCCCCAGGATGATGGCGACGAGCGCGCTCATGCCCATTCCCCCCGGTAATCGTGGTTCTCGGACACCATTTCCTTGAGCGTCGTCGGTCCGCCTTCGGGCGCGCTGGTCTGGCGATCGACCTGCGGGCCGGGCTTCGGCGTCTCGCCATTCGCCAGCGCTTCCAGGATCGCGGTCATCTTGTCGTAATCCAAGTCTTCGTAATTATCGTCGTTGATCTGGACCATCGGCGCGTTGGTGCACGCGCCCAGGCACTCGACCTCGGTCAGCGTGAACAGCCCGTCGGGCGTGGTCTTGCCCTTGGCGAGGCCGTGGTTCTTGCACGCCGCGAACACGTCGTCGGAGCCGCGCAGCATGCACGGCGTCGTGCCGCATACCTGCACATGATAGCGCCCGACCGGCACGATGTTGAACATCGTGTAGAAGGTCACGACCTCGAACACGCGCATATACGGCATGTCGAGCTGCTTCGCGACGAACTCGATCACCGGAACGGGCAGCCAGCCTTGCGTCTTGGTTTCGGCGCCGACCTGGCGCTGCGCGAGATCGAGCAGCGGCAGCGACGCCGATGCCTGCCGGCCGGCCGGATAGCGACCGATGATTTCCTTGGCCTTGGCCGCGTTCGCCTCGGTCCAGGCGAAATCGCCCCAGCGCGCGCGGACCTCGTCCTCGGGAGGAAGTTGCGGGGATTCAGCCATTATCTTGCTCTGATTGTGCGTCGAGCTTTTTCCGCTTCAAGCTCACGCCGATGAAAGCCCAGCAAACCAATCCAAGACCTCCAAACCAAAGGATTCCAGCAAGCGAAAAAAGAACGTCCGCAGCGATACTTCCGCCTGGCAAAACATAGCCACCGATTAGAACTGCAAGCAACGCAGCCCCCATCCAAGGGAGTGCTTGCCCACGCATCTCATTCAAGCTGCCAAAGCGGCCGGCTTCATCGGCTTTTCGCTGGAGATAAGAGTAATACGTGGTGACAATGCTCACCGATCACACTCCCCGAACACGATATCGATCGCGCCGAGGATGGCGGTCGTATCGGCGAGCATGTGGCCGCGCGACATGAAATCCATCGCCTGCAAATGACTGAACGCGGTCGGCCGGATCTTGCAGCGATAGGGTTTGTTCGAGCCGTCCGACACCATGTAGATGCCGAATTCGCCCTTGGGGCTCTCGGTGCCGACATACACTTCCCCGGCAGGCACGTGATACCCTTCCGTATAGAGCTTGAAGTGATGGATCAGCGCTTCCATCGATTGCTTCATCTCGCCGCGCTTGGGCGGCACGACCTTGCGATCGAGGCTGGCGATCGGCCCCTCGGGCATCTCCGCCAGGCACTGCTTGATGATGCGGGCCGACTGGCGAACCTCCTCGACGCGGACCATGAAGCGATCGTAGCAATCGCCCTTGGTGCCGACCGGAATTTCGAAATCCATCCGGTCATAGACGTCGTAGGGCTGCGACTTGCGCAGATCCCACGGAATGCCCGCGCCGCGAATCATCGGGCCGGAGAAGCCCCAGCGGATAGCATCCTCGCGGCTCACCACGGCAATATCGACGTTGCGCTGCTTGAAGATGCGGTTGTCGACGACGAGGCTCATCGCGTCCTCGAACAATCGCGGCAGCCGCGTATCGAGCCAGTCGCCGATATCGGCAAGCAGCTTCAAGGGCGCATCCTGATGCACCCCGCCGACGCGGAACTAGTTCGAGTGCCTCCGCGCGCCCGAGACCCGCTCGAAGAAGTTGAGGCAATCCTCGCGGATTTCGAACAGCCACAGGTTCGGCGTCATCGCGCCGACGTCCATCACATGGCTGCCGAGGTTGAGCATGTGGTTCGAGATGCGCGTCAATTCGGCGAACAGCACGCGCAGATATTGCGCGCGCAGCGGCACTTCGAGATCGAGCAGCTTCTCGACCGCGAGCACGAAGCTGTGCTCCATGCACAGCGGCGAGCAATAATCGAGGCGGTCCATATAGGGGAGCGCCTGCGCATAGGTCTTGTATTCGATCAGCTTCTCGGTGCCGCGATGCAGCAGGCCGATATGCGGATCGATCCGATCGATGATCTCGCCGTCGAGCTCCATGACGAGCCGCAGCACGCCGTGCGCCGCCGGATGCTGCGGGCCGAAGTTGATCGTATAATTCTGGATCGCGACGTCGCCCATGGTCGGATCGGCCGCATCCTTATCGCCGAGCACCTGCTCGAGATACGGATCGTCGGTCGCCCCGATCGGCGGCGCGGAATCCTTGGTGAAAGTGTCAGCCACGGCGGCCACCTCCTACGCAACCACCCCGGCGAAGGCCGGGGCCCAGTTGGGAAGGCTGTTGTAATTGCTCGATTCGCCAACCAACCGGAGACATTCCAGCTGGGC
>JBQCEK010000228.1:0-12375 GCA_051960335.1 Sphingomonas sp. | reverse complement strand
CACCGCAAAGGCGCCGGGATCGATGGTAGATCGGAGCGACCCGATTTGAGTGTTCATCTCGCTGTCCTCCCTGCGAGCGGCACCCCTCCTCGAAAGTTCGCCGTCCGATAACGTGAACCTTCGCTACGACACTGCACTACTCATAAGTCCGTGATCGAAGCCCGCTTTCGCCTGCCGCAACCATTGGGGCTACCTTCAGCAAGCCATTGCGTCGCGCAACCGAGGAGCGGCAGCCGGACCGTAGAACACGGCAAACAGCGGGAATTTTGCTGCACTGCGTTCAACCGGTCTCTGGGCGCGATTAACGCTCGCTTCGTCTCCGTACTCCTTGTTTCTCGCGCATTGCGTGACGCACACGGGCGGCGATGCCAAGGCGATTTTGCTGCGGCGCAGCGTATGTTTGCGAGGATCGACGGGTGGCTGATGAACGGACCTTACCCTTGCGCCCGACGCGTTTCCGGGATGTGCGCGCGCTGATCCTTTCCGACCTTTACCGCTACGCCGGCGACGTTCGGTTCATCTCGTTCGCGAAGCACTTTCTCTTCACGCCTGGCTTCAAATACTCGGCGACGATGCGGTGGTGCGGCTTTCTCGCCGTGCGGCGCGTGACGAAATATTCGCTCTATCCGCTCTTCAAGGCGCTGCTGCTTCGATATCGCTACAAATATGGTATCGCGATTCCCGAATATACGCGGATCGGGCCCGGGCTGTTCATCAATCGCTTCGGCGGCGTGATGGTCAACGGCGATGCGATCATCGGCGCGAATTGCAACATCACGCACGGCTCGATGCTCGGCCAGCTCAATCGCGGCGCTCGCGCCGGATCGCCGGTGGTGGGCGACGACGTGTTCCTTGCGGCGGGTTGCAAGGTGATCGGCCATATCCGCATCGGTGATCGCGCCGCGGTCGGCGCGAATGCGGTGGTCACCAAGGATGTACCGGACGATGGCGTGGTCGGCGGCATCCCCGCGAAGCTGATCTCAACCGCGGGCTCGCAAGGTTATATCAACCGCCGCGTCGAGCGCGATATCAGCCGGGGTTTCAGGCCGGCGAAGGACCAGGCCTAGGGCGCCCGCAGGCGCGCCGTTTATGCCGGGCTTCAGAAATAGCGTTCGCCGATCCTGACGGTATCGCCGGGATGGATCGGCGTATCGCTATGCAGTCGAATCTCGACCTCGCGGTCTGATCCCTGGCGCTTCAGGAAAATCGATTTCTCCTGCGCGCGATAGGTGAAGCCCTCGGCCTTGGCGATCGCCGCCAGGACTGTCATGCCGGGCACATAATCATATTCGCCCGGCTTGTTGACCTCGCCGAGGATATAGATCGGGCGATAACTGAGCACCTCCACGCTGACGCGCGGGTTGAGCAGATAGCCGTTGCCGAGGGTCTTGGTCAGCGTCTGCTGCAGGTCCTGGGGCGTTTGCCCCGCCGCCTTGATGGTGCCGATTAGCGGAAAGGCGAGATCGCCGTTGACGTTGATGCCGAAATCGCCGGTCAGGCTTGGCTCGTTATAGGTGATGATATGGACCTTATCGCCCGCGGCGAGCCGATAGGGCTGCGCTGCCAGCTGCGCCGCCGCCGGATCGGGCGAATAGGGTCGCTGCCCGGCGCATCCGGCCACGCATAACAGCGCTGCGAATCCGGCCAGCCTGATGATCCAGGCAGCGATCATCCGTCATCTCCAACAATGCGTCCCATCGCGCGCCGTCTGCGGTAGATCGCCCGAAAAGGGAATGACCTTGGCGCCGCGTCTCGACAGCCAGCGCCAAAGCGGGGATCAGTCGAGCGATTTTCGGCTGCGTCGGTCCGTCGGCGGCAGCAAGGACCTCAAGTCTTGGCGCGCGCGAACGCGCCGATCTACCTCGCGGCGCTGACCCGCCATACGGTGTTGCCGACGTCGTCCGCAACCAGCAGGCCGCCGTCGGCGCCGATCGCGACGCCGACCGGGCGGCCATAGGCCTTGTCGCCGTCCGCGCTCAGGAAACCGGTCAACACATCCACGGGCTTTGCGCCGTTGACCGGAAAGCCGTTGGCCGCGAACGGCACATAGACGACCTTATATCCGGAAGGCGGCTTGCGATTCCACGATCCGTGCTCGCCGACGAACGCGCCGTTGGCGAATTTCGCGCCGAGCATGGCGCCCTTCGCGAAGGTCAGCCCCAGCGCGGCGACATGGGGGCCCATAGCGAAATCGGGGCGCTTCGAATATTGCTGCAATTCGGGATTATCGGGCTCGACGCGCTTGTCGGGATAGCCGCCCCAATAATACCAGGGCCAGCCGAAATTGTCGCCGAGCTCGATCGCCGAGATGTAATCGGGGGCAAGATCCGATCCCATCATGTCGCGTTCGTTGACGGCGGCCCACAGCCGGCCCGATTGCGGCTCGAAGGCGAGCCCGTTGGGGTTGCGCATGCCGGTGGCGTAAATCCGCTCGGTCTTGGTGTCGGGAAACACCTGAAGGATGGCGGCGCGGTGATCCTCGGCCTCCATTCCATTTTCGCCGATATTGGTCGACGAGCCGACCGTGACGAACAGCGACTTGCCATCCGGCGCGGCAAGCACGTTGCGCGTCCAGTGCATGCCGCCATGAGGCAGATCGACGACCTTTTCCGGCTTCACCGTGATTTTGGTCTGTCCCGGCGTGAAGGGGAAGCGCACCAGCGCATCGGTGTCGCCGACGTAGAGATAGCCCCCCATCAGCGCCATGCCGAAGGGCGAATTGAGCCCCGATACCAGCACCGTCCGGCTCTCGGCCACGCCGTCATGATTGGTATCGCGCAGCAACGTGATGCGATTGGCGGACGGAACGCCGGCGCCCGCCCGATCCATCACATGGCGCGCGACCATGCCCTTGATCCCGCCGCCGCTGCTCGGCGGTCCAGTGGTTTCCGCCACCAGCACGTCGCCATTGGGCAGCACATAGAGCCAGCGCGGATGATCGAGGCCGGCCGCGAACGCCGCGACCTGCAGCCCCGCGGCCGCGGTCGGCTTGGCGCCCGCCGGCCAGCCGACCGCCTTGGCTTCGTCGAAGGTCGGGATCAGCTGGTTGCGCGGTTTGCCGATGGTCGGCAGCTTGCCGCTGACGGCATCGCCCGACAGCCGCGCCTTGTCCGGCCGGCTGAGGTAGAAAAGCATCGCCGCGGCGATGACGACGACGATCAGGAGGACGCGGACGATGTGCTTGGTCATGGCGTGTTCTTAAGGTTCGCGCTCGCGCCCGGCAATGGTTCGCGCGCGCGTGGTGTTGCGTCGTTTCGCGCCCGCGCCTATGAGCGCGAGAGGCAGCCGAGTGGCTGCCTTTTGCGTTTGAGAAGGAGCTTCGCATGACCATCCCCGCCCTGATGCCCGTTTACCCGCGGTGCGACGTGCGGCCGGTGCGAGGCGAGGGGGTCTATCTGATCTCCGAGGACGGCCGCCGCTTCCTCGATTTCGCCGCCGGCATCGCGGTCAACGCGCTCGGCCACACCCACCCGCATCTGATCGAGGCGATCCAGGAGCAGACCGAGACGCTGATGCATGTCTCGAACCTCTACGGCTCGCCGCAGGGCGAGAAGCTGGCGCAGCGGCTGGTCGACAACAGCTTCGCCGATACGGTGTTCTTCACCAATTCGGGCACCGAGGCGGTTGAATGCGCGATCAAGGTCGCGCGCCGCTATCACTTCGCGAACGGCCATCCCGAACGGCACGACATCATCACCTTTTCGAACGCTTTCCACGGCCGCACGATCGGCGCGATCTCGGCGACCAACCAGGCCAAGATGCGCGAAGGCTTCGAGCCGCTCGCCCCCGGCTTCAAATATGCCGAGTTCAACGATCTCGACGGCGCGCTCGCGCTGATCGACGACAATACCGCCGGCTTCCTGGTCGAGCCGATCCAGGGCGAGGGCGGCATCCGCCCCGCGACCGACGAATTCCTCACTGGCCTGCGCAAGGCGTGCGACGAGCACGGCCTGCTGCTGCTGCTCGACGAGGTCCAGGCCGGCTACGGCCGCACCGGCAAGCTGTTCGCTCACGAGCTCTACGGCATCACGCCCGACATCATGTCGGCGGCCAAGGGCATCGGCGGCGGTTTTCCGCTGGGCGCGTGCCTCGCCACCGAGGAAGCGGCCAAGGGCATGGTGTTCGGCACCCACGGCTCGACTTATGGTGGCAACCCGCTGGCGATGGCGGCGGGGCAGGCGGTGCTCGACGTGATCCTCGAGCCCGGCTTTTTCGAGCATGTCGAGAAGATGGGAGAGCGGCTGCGCGCGAGCCTCGAACAGCTCATCCCCAACCATGACGACTTGTTCGAGAGCGTCCGCGGCAAGGGATTGATGCAGGGTTTGAAGCTCAAGCATCCGAGCCGCGATTTCGTCGCGCATCTGCGCGATCATCACGGGCTGCTGACGGTCGCCGCCGGCGACAACGTCATCCGCCTGCTGCCGCCGCTGATCATTGAGGAAAAGCACATCGCCGAGGCGATCGAAAAGCTGTCGGAAGGCGCGCGGACCTATGTCGTCCCCAGCGATGATTGAACTCCTCCCCGACACGGGGAGGGGGACCGCCAGCGAAGCTGGTGGTGGAGGGGGCTCGCCACGAGCGCCCACCTTGCGGTTAGCCCCCTCCACCAAGCCGGTGGGCGCCATTGTCCCCCCCCCCCCCCCATGCTGCGCATAGGGAGGATCTGATGCGCCACTTCCTCGATCTCTCCTCGGCCGGCGCCGACGGCGTCGCCGCGATCCTCGCCGACGCGCTCGATCGCAAGGCAGCGCGCGCCGGCTGGCCCAAGGGCAAGCCCGATGCTGACGCCCCGCTCGCCGGCCATGTCCTGGCGAGGGTGTTCGAAAAGAATTCGACCCGCACCCGCTTCAGCTTCGACGCCGCGATCCGCCAGCTCGGCGGCCAGGCGATCATTTCCGATTCGAGCCAGATGCAGCTCGGCCGCGGCGAGTCGGTCGCCGATACCGCGCGCATCCTCTCTGGCTATTGCGACGCGATCATGGTCCGCACCGACGATCACGCCAAGCTCCTCGAAATGGCCGAATACGCCTCGGTGCCCGTCATCAACGGCCTCACCGATGCCTCGCACCCGTGCCAGATCATGGCCGATCTGCTGACCATCCTGGAAACCGGCACGGCACTCCCCGGCCTCAAGGTCGCGTGGCTGGGTGACGGCAACAACGTGCTCGCCTCGATCGTCGAGGCTGCCGGCCTGCTCCAGTTCGACGTCGTCGCCGCCTGCCCGCAGGGCTTCCAGCCCGCCGAGGAAGACGTGGTTCGCGGCAACGGCCGAGCCCGCGTCGTCGGAAACCCGCGCGAGGCGGTCGAGGGCGCGGATGTCGTCGTCACCGACACCTGGATCTCGATGGGCCAGGCGCATGCCGACACCAAGCTCGCGGCGATGATGCCGTTCCAGGTGACGGCCGAGCTGATGGCCGCCGCCAAGCCCGGTGCGAAGTTCCTTCACTGCCTCCCCGCCCACCGCGGCGAGGAAGTGACGGCGGAAGTAATCGACGGCCCGCAATCGCTGATCTGGCCCGAGGCCGAAAATCGCCTCCACGCCCAGAAATCGATCCTGCGCTGGTGCTTCGGGCAGATCGGTTGATCTGAATCGAGCTGCTTCCCATCTCCGTCATGCCAGCGAGAGCTGGCCTCTCACGCCCTTGGCCCTCCCAGCCGCACAAGATCCCCGCGTTCGCTGGGATGACGGATTATCCTGATATGACGCCCGAAACGCCCGCCAATGCCGATCTCGACCGAGCGCTGGGCTTCACGATTCCCGCGCGCCACGCCCGTGGGCGGCTGGTGCGGCTTGGCCCGACGCTCGACACGATCCTTGCTGCCCATGCCTATCCGCCGGCGATCGAGGCGTTGCTTGCCGAGGCGTTGACGCTGACCGCGCTGATCGGGTCGACGCTGAAGGACGCGGGCGGCCAGCTGACCTTGCAGACCCAGTCCGAAACCGGCGTCGTCCAGTTGCTGGTGTGCGATTACAAGGGCGGCGAACTGCGCGGCTACATCCAGTTCGATGCCGATGCGCTCGCCGCCGGGCCGGCCGATCCCACCTTGTTCGCGCTGTTCGGCCAGGGATATCTGGCGATCACCTTCGATCAGGCGGCGACGGGCGAGCGCTATCAGGGCATCGTGCCGCTGGATGGCGATACGCTGGCGGCGGCGGCGCAGAGCTATTTCGTTCAGTCGGAACAGATCCCCACGCTGGTGCGGCTCGGCAAGGCCAGGACGGCGGACGGCCACCATATCGCCGGCGGCTTGTTCCTCCAGCATTTGCCCGAGGGCGAGGATGGCCGCGAACGCCTTCATACGCGGCTCGATCATCCGGAATGGGAACATGTCGCGACGCTGGGCTCGACGATGGGCGCGGACGAACTCGCCGATCCCGCGTTGCCGCTCGAAACGCTGCTGTGGCGGCTGTTCAACGAGGAAGACGAGGTGCGCGTGCTGGGTGGCGCCGCGCTGTCTCGCGGCTGTCGCTGCACCGCGGATCATATCGCGCAGGTGCTCGGCAAGTTTCCGCCCGAAGAACAGCGCAATATGGCCGATGAAAACGGCATGATCACGGTCGATTGCGCGTTTTGCGCGCGCCAGTTCCCGGTGCCGATCGCGCAGTGAACGGCCGGGCCGGCGTTAAGCGGATGTTTACCCTGATCTGATAGACATCTGCCTGTGTCTTTCTTGGGCACGCTTTCCTCCCTAGCGGGCTCGCAAGAGTCATCCTGGGCCGCTTTCGGGCGGCCCATTTTTCGACGACGAGCAAGGGGGCGCTGACGCGGCGCCACGGCCGGGATTGCGATTTCACCGCGATGCGCCTAGCGAACGCCGATCATGACAAACAAGACTCCTGCGGTCGTCCTGATTTCGGGCGGCCTCGATTCGATGGTGTCGGCGGCGCTCGCACGTGAGGCGGGCTATCCGCTGCTCGCGCTGTCGATCGATTACAATCAGCGGCACCAGGTGGAGCTCGCGGCGGCGCGGCGGATCGCAGCGATGTTGGGGGCGGTGCGGCACATCGTGCTTCCACTCGATCTCTCGGCGTTTGGCGGGTCGGCGCTGACGGCGGATATCGAGGTGCCGAAGGGCGGCGTCGGCGATGATATTCCGGTTACCTACGTGCCCGCGCGCAACACCATCTTCCTCAGCCTCGCGCTCGGCTGGGCCGAGGCGGCGGGCGCGCGCGATCTGTTCATCGGGGTGAACGCGCTCGATTACTCGGGCTATCCGGATTGCCGGCCGGAGTTCATCGCCGGCTTCGAAAAGCTCGCCGAACTCGCCACCAAGGCGGGGGTGGAGGGTGAGCCGTTCCGCATCCACGCGCCGCTTCAGCACATGACCAAGGCCGATATCGTGCGCGAAGCCGATCGGCTGGGCCTCGATGCGGGGATGAGCTGGTCTTGCTACGATCCTGCGCCGGGCGGCGTCCACTGCGGACTTTGCGACAGTTGCCGGCTGCGCGCCAAGGGGTTCGAGGACGCGGGCCTGCCCGATCCCACGGTTTACGCGACGCGAGGCTGACGTGAGCTACGCGGTGAAGGAAATGTTCCTCACGCTGCAGGGCGAGGGGGTCAACGCCGGTCGCCGCGCGGTGTTCGTGCGCTTCGCCGGGTGCAACCTGTGGTCTGGCCGCGAACAGGACCGCGCGGCGGCGGTCTGCCGGTTCTGCGATACCGATTTCGTGGGCACCGATGGCGCGGGCGGCGGCAAGTTTGCCAATGCCGCATCGCTGGCGGATGCAGCGCTTGGCCATTGGGGCGGCGGCATCGAACAGCGCTTCGTCGTGCTGACCGGCGGGGAGCCGATGCTTCAGGTCGATGACGCGCTTGTCGATGCACTCCATGCCCGCGGCTTCTCCATCGCGATCGAAAGCAACGGCACGCTGCCGGTGCATCCGGGGATCGCCGGGGTATGCATCAGCCCCAAGGCGGGCAGCGACGTGGTGCAGCGCAGCGGCGATGAGCTGAAACTCGTCTGGCCGCAGCCGGGGACCGACGTGGACGCGATCGAGCGCTGGGATTTTCAGCACTTCCTGATCCAGCCGCTCGACAGCAGCGAGGCCGCGGCCAATCAGTCGGCGGCAATCGCCTTGGTGCTCGAACGGCCGAAGTGGCGTCTATCGATCCAGACGCACAAGCTGCTCGGGCTGCGCTGACGGTTCAGCGCGCCGCGACCGCCGTCGCATAGGGATCGGCGCCGCATTTCTTGGGGTTCCATTCGCCCTTTTTCCAGCAGACGTCATCCAGGCGCGGCAACACGATGTTGTAAACCGATATCGATCCGGGGAAATATTGCTCGCCCCACGGCACCAGGCTGTTGCGCAGCTCACGCATGCGGTCCTTGGCCACCGCCTCGACTCCGCCGCGCGGCGCGAACAACACCGCCGCGCCCACTGAAGCCGCGGTCTGGCAGAAGCCATATTGCGCGGACACGGTCGAAAAATCGGATGATACCCGCGTGTTGAACCGATCGAACGCGCTCTGCCCGGCGGCCTTGGTCTTGTTCACGCGGGTGAAATAGGCGCCCAGCGTCTTTTGCGCCGCGTCGAACTCGCTGTCGTGATCGTGAATGATCGCATTGTAGTTGGAGACCGCAAGCAAGGTCGGTTCGAACTGGCATTGCAGCGCCGCGACGTTCAGCGCCGAACGCATCGCCCACACCAGCCCCGCGCTATATTCCGCCGGCGTTGCGCCCGGCATGGGCGGCAGAATGCCGGGTTCGCTGCCGGTGACCGGCGCGCCGGACATGTCATGCGATTTGAGGAAGAATTGAGCTGAGGCCGGGGCTGCCGCGAATGCACCAAGCGCCGCGAGCCCCAACATGAATTTACGCAACACGATCATACCCTTCCCGGATCCACCCCGATGCGCGACGATTACGATCATTGCCGGCCGCGCCCAAGCACTTTTGCGCCTTTGCGCGGCGCAATTCCACCCCCGGCGACGAACCGAGTCATTTTCGGGCATGAACCGTTGAGGGGTTCTGCGCTGGTTTCGCCGGCGATACGAAAAAGGGGCCGCCCGAAAAATCGGGCGACCCCTTTAAATCGCTCACGTCGCCGCGAAGCGACGCGGGCGAGCGATTACATCGCGTTCGACGCGTTCGCCGACATCGTGTCGTTCGACATCATCGAATCGTTCGACATGGTGTCGTTCGCCATCATGGCGTCGTTGCCCATCGAGCTGTCGACGGCGGTCATGTTGTCGTCCATCGTGCCCATGTCGTCGGTCGAGTTCATGTCGGTGACCATGGTGTTATCGGTCGCAGTGTCCGACTTGTGGCCGCAGGCCGAAACCATCAGCGCGGCGCCGGCGATCATCGAGCCGGTAACCACTTTGGCAATGAGTGCACGCATTTGAAGCTCCCTAATTGGTGGATTTGGTCGGCGTACCCGCCCTTGAATAACCCAAATCGACGTGGACATTAGTCGGATATCGGTTGCCTCTCAAGCCTCGTTTTCGGCACACGCGCCGAGAGACCCCAGAAACATGGTCGTTTCAAACGCAAGGGCCCGATCAAAGGTTGCAAAATCGCTGGCTCTCCCCAGCGCGGCGGCGCTCGTCACGCCGAAATCGGCTATCCCGCATGGAACGATACCGCCGAAATGTGACAGGTCCGGGGCGATGTTGACCGAAAATCCGTGCAACGTCACCCATTTGCGGACGCGTACGCCGATCGCGCCGATCTTCGCCTCCTCGGCTGCGGCGCCAGTCCAGATGCCGATCCGGCCCGGCGCGCGGTGCGCCGCGATCCCGATCCGGGACAAAGCAGCGATCACCCAGCCTTCGAGCGCATGGACGTAACAGCGCACGTCGCGGCCGCGCTTGCCCAGATCGATCAGGACATAGCCGATCCGCTGTCCCGGCCCGTGATAGGTGTAGCGCCCGCCGCGCCCGGTCTTGTGGACGGGAAAGCGCGGATCGATCAGTTCCGCGGCGTCGGCGCTGGTGCCCGCGGTGTAGATCGGCGGATGTTCGAGCAGCCAGATGAGCTCGCGCGCCTCACCGGCGGCGATGGCGGCGGCGCGCGCCTCCATCGCAGCGACGGCCTCCGGATAGGGGACCGGCGTCGGCGACACGCGCCATTCGATTTCATCAGGCAAAGGCGGGCTCACGGGGAATGGCGCTACTCCGGCTGGCGGCGCTTGCGCAAGCGCTGGCAAGCCGTGCGGCGATCGGCTACCAAAGCGCTGCGGCGCTGGGGTCGCGCGGACGGGGAGGGGCCGATGGTCCAGATGTCGACGATATGGGATCGCACGGTTGCGTTCGCCAGCACGGCGCTGGCGTCGATCATGCCGATCGCGGTGCTGTTGCTGTTCCTGCCGATTTCGATCCAGCTGGCGATCACGCCGGTGCTCGAAAAGCAGGCGGTGGCCGCGCGCCTCATCCCGATGATCCTTTTCTGGGTGGTCCAGCTGCTCGGCACGCTCTCTATCATCGTCCTTGCGCTTGGCGCGACGCTTCGGCCTGGCGAGGCGGCGCGCGCGGCCCTGGCTCGGTTGTTGCCGGCGATCGGCGTGTTCGTCGTGCTGGGCATTCTCATCGGCCTCGCCGCCGTGCCGCTGGGGATCGGCATGCGGATGGCGGGGATCGACATGGCCGCGCTGCGTTCAGGCCATCCGGACGCGACCTCGATGACGCCGGGGATCGCGCTGCTGATGGTGTTCTACGCGCTCGTCTATATCGTGCTGATCCTGTGGGCGACGGCGCGGCTGCTGGTGATCGAACCGGTGATCCTCGCCGAACGGCGCGGGATCGGCGCGATCAAGCGCGCATTCGGGCTGACCCGTGGGCTCACCTGGCGCATCATCGGCGTCTTGCTGCTATACGCCATCGTATCGACGATCGCGGTGCTCGCCGCGCAGACGGTGTTCGGCTCGATCCTCAGGCTCATCGCCCCGGATGACGGCGATATCGGCGTCGCTGGCGTGATCACCGCGATCATCGTCGCGGCGGTATCGGCGGGATTCAAGGTGCTGGCGGCGATCTTCGTCGCCAAGCTGTACGTCGGTATCGGCGAAGCGGCTGAAAGGGTTGCCGAACCGCTATGACAATCCATTGGTCGGGCGTGTTCAGCGACGCCTGGCGCTGCTGGCGGCGGGATCGCGCCTTGCTCTGGCCGCTTGCCGGGGCATTCCTGTTCCTGCCGCAGTTCGCCTTTTACCTGCTCGCCGCGCCCTTTCCGGCGCTGACCCCCGAACAGGCGAGCGATACCGCGGCGTTGATCGCGCCGGGATCGCCGCTGATGGACTGGGCGACGCACAATGCGCCCGGCATGCTCGCTTCCGTGCTGTTCATGGCGTTCGGGACGCTGGCCGTGCTGTGCCTCTATCTCGGCGGCGCGTCATCGACGCCCGGCACGGCATTGCGGCAGGCGGTGCCGCTGTTTCCGCGCTATCTGCTCGCCGCGATCGTGGCCGGATTGCCGGCCGGCCCGATCGAGCTGATGCTGCTGATCCTGGTCATTCCCTGCCTGTATCTGCTCGGCCGCATGATGCTGGTCGGGCCGGTGATCGTCGCCGAGCGGCCGATCGGCGTCGGCCGCGCCGTCGTTCGCAGCTTTGCGCTCACGCGGCGCAGGGGGCTGCTGACGATGGGACTCGCGGCGCTGGCGATCATCGCGGCGATGATTGCCCCGGCGCCGTTCCGGCTGATGCGCGATTCGTTGCAGGCGGCCGACATGGTCAATCCCGTCGCCGTGGCGATCGCCGAGGCGATTGGATCGCTGGTCGCGGCGGCAGTGGCGCTGGCGACGGTGCTGGTCGAAATCGCGCTCTATCGCCGGCTGGCGGGATCGAGCAGCGGGATCTGAGGGGCGGCGTCGCGCGGCAGCAATCCGGCGAGGCGCGGATCGGCGAACGTCTCGATCACCCGCCCGATCGCGGTGAATCCCTGCTTGCGATAGAATCCCAGCGCGGCCGGATGATCGAGCGTGCAGGTATGGAGCCACACCCGCTCGACATTTTTTCGCCAGCTCAGCGATAGCGCCTGCGCCATCAGCCAGCGGCCGAATCCCTGCCCCGTCAGTTCGGGTACCAGGCCGAAATAGGCGATCTCGCACTCGCCCGACCGGCGGAAATCGAGCTCCAGCATGCCGATCTCAACGCCCTGTCGGTCGATCGCGGCGAACAGGTGAACGGCGGGGTCGTGAATGATCGCGATCAACGCCTGATCGTCCATCGCCAGCCGGGAGAACCACAGCCACCGTGTCCCGATCCGCCGGAACAACATTCGGTAGCTCTCGGGCTCGGGCCGCTCCCATCGCACCAGCCGAAACGGCGCCGGGGGCAGCGGGCGCGGCAAAGGCCGCTCGGTCATTTCCAGCGTGGTGACGATCGCCGCCACTTCGCCGGGCGCGACCGGGATCAGTCCCATGTCGCGACCGGCG
>JBQCEK010000227.1:0-3597 GCA_051960335.1 Sphingomonas sp. | reverse complement strand
CCGTAAGCGACGACCGTTTCGAGCAGCAACTTCCCGTAGAGATGAGGGAACAGCGCACCGCCGCGCGATTCCTCCCACTTCACCGGATCGTTCTGCGCCTCCAGATCGACGGCGGCGACCCACAGGTTGCGTTGACCGGCGAAATGCTTGTCCGCCGTTTCGGTGAGCTGCGACGCCGTCGAGAGGTGGATGAAGCCATCGGCAATATCGACCGCGGCGCCGTTGAAGGAGCCCGTTTCGAGCTCCTTCATCTCGGCGTCGGTGAGGACTTTATAGGCGATCGCCGGCGTCATTCGGCTTCCTGACCGCCGTCGTCGGCGGGCTCATCGGGAGTTTTCGCCGGCGCGTCGCCGGGCAGGATCGCATCCGGCGAACCGCCGCCGGCGCGTTCCGCACGCTCGCGCGCGACCAGCTCCTCCGCCTCGTTCTCGGGCTCTTCCTCTTCATCGATCTTGGCGGCGGAGACGACATGTTCGTTGTCCGCGACGCGGAAGATCGTGACGCCCTGGGTGTTGCGTCCGGCCACCCGGATGTCGCCGACGGTGGTGCGGATCAGCTTCGCCTGATCGGTGACCAGCATCAGCTGTTCGCCGTTATGCGCCGGGAAGCTGGCGACGACCGCGCCGTTGCGATCGGACGTGACGATATTGGTGATACCCTGGCCGCCGCGATTGGTGCGGCGATATTCATAGGCCGAGGTGCGCTTGCCATAGCCATTGGCGGTGACCGTCAGGATGAATTCCTCAGCTTCCTCGAATGCGCGCATGCGATCGGCGTCGAGCGTGACCTCGCGATCGCCCTCCTTCCAGGGCGCCGCCTTCAGATAGGCATCGCGTTCTTCGGTGGTCGCCGCGAAGCCGCCGAGAATCGACAGCGAGATGACGGCATCGTCCTTGGCCAGGCTGATGCCGCGAACGCCCGTCGACGTGCGGCTTTGGAATTCGCGCACGTCGGTTGCCGAGAAGCGGATCGCCTTGCCGGCGCGCGTCGCGAGGAGCACGTCATCCGATTCGGTCAGCAAGGCGACGCCGATCAGGCGGTCGTCGCTGCCGTCGTCGAAACGCATGGCGATCTTGCCGTTCGACGGCACGTTGGTGAACGCGTCCATCGAATTGCGTCTCACGGTGCCGTTTGCGGTGGCGAACATGACGTGCAGCTTGCCCCATTCCGCTTCATTTTCGGGAAGCGGCAGGACGGTGGAGATCGTTTCGTCCTTGGCGAGGGGGAGCAAATTGATCATCGGCCGCCCGCGCGTCGCCGGGCCGCCTTCGGGCAGGCGCCACACCTTCATCCGATAGACTTTGCCGGCGGTGGAGAAGAACAGCACCGGCGTGTGGGTGGAGGTGACGAACAGGCCGGTGACGACATCCTCGTCCTTGGTCGACATGCCGGCGCGGCCCTTGCCGCCGCGCTTTTGCGCGCGGAAGGTGTCGAGCGACGTGCGCTTGATATAGCCTTCCATCGTGACAGTGACGACCATGTCCTCGCGCTCGATCAGATCCTCGTCGTCGATGCCATCGGCGGCGGCGGCGATTTCCGAGCGGCGTGGCGTGGCGAACTGATCGCGAACCTCGATCAGTTCCTCGCGCATGACGGCGTAGAGCTTCGCGCGATCGGCGAGGATCGCCAGCAGCTCCGCGATCGATCCGGCGAGCGTCTTCAGCTCGTCGCCGATTTCGTCACGCCCGAGCGCGGTGAGACGGTGGAGCCGCAGGTCGAGGATCGCCTTCACCTGAAGCTCGGACAGCCGGTAGCTGTCGCCTTCCAGCTCGGCTTCGACGGCTTCGACCAGTTTGATATATTGCGCGATTTCCGCGACCGGCCATTCGCGCGCGAGCAATTTGGCGCGCGCTTCGGCCGGGCTCGACGAACCACGGATGATCCGCACGACCTCATCGAGATTGCTCACCGCGACGACCAGGCCGAGCAACAGATGCGCGCGTTCGCGGGCCTTCAGCAGCTCGAACTTCGAACGGCGGGTGATCACTTCCTCGCGGAACTTGACGAAGGCCTCGATAATGTCCCGGAGGTTGAGCGTTTCCGGCCGGCCGCCGCGGATCGCGAGCATGTTCGCCGGGAAGCTGCCCTGCGCCGGTGTGTGGCGCCACAGCTGGTTAAGCACGACGTCCGGCGTCGCATCGCGCTTCAGATCGATGACGATCCGCACGCCTTCGCGGTTCGATTCGTCGCGAATGTCGCTGACGCCTTCGATCCGCTTGTCCTTGGCGGCCTCCGCGATCTTCTCTACCAGCGCGTTCTTGCCTTGCTGATAGGGAATTTCGGTCAGGACGATCGAGCGCCGATCCCCGCGGCCTTCCTCGATCTTGTGACGCGAACGCACGATGATCGAGCCGCGGCCGGTGTGATAGGCCGAACGCGCACCGGCGCGGCCGAGGATCAGCGCCCCCGTCGGGAAATCGGGCGCCGGCACGATCTCCATCAGCTCATCCACGGTGATCGCGCCGTTATCGATATAGGCGAGGCACGCATCCACCACTTCGCCGAGATTGTGCGGCGGAATGTTGGTCGCCATGCCGACGGCGATGCCGCCGGCGCCGTTGACCAGCAGGTTGGGGAAGCGCGCCGGCAGCACCTGCGGCTCGCTCTCGCTGGCATCGTAGTTCGGCTGGAAATCGACCGTATCCTTGTCGAGATCGGTCAGCAGCGCGCCGGCCGCGCGGGCGAGACGCGCTTCGGTGTAGCGCATCGCGGCCGGCGGATCGGGATCCATCGATCCGAAATTGCCCTGGCCGTCGATCAGCGGCACGCGCATCGACCAGTCCTGCGTCATCCGCGCCAACGCGTCGTAGATCGCCGTGTCGCCGTGCGGATGGTATTTACCGATCACGTCGCCGACGATGCGCGCCGATTTGCGATACGGGCGATTGTACAGGAAGCCGCTCTCGGACGCCGAGAAGAGGATGCGGCGGTGCACGGGCTTCAGCCCGTCGCGAACATCGGGCAGCGCGCGCGCCACGATCACCGACATGGCGTAGTCGAGATAGGAGGTCTTCATCTCCTCGACGATGGAGATGGGGGTAATGTCCGATGGGTCGGCGAGCAGGGTCTCGTCGGTCAAAATCTGGCGCTTTCGGGTTGTGTTTCGATTGAGTGACGATCCTAGCGGCTCCGGCCGCTCATGTCACGCGCGCACGCACGCGCGCGAGAGGCTCACGGTTTGATCTCGGCGCCGTCCCAGGCGAAGAGCTTGCCACTGTCGGGCGGACGCAGCCCGTCGATCACGTCGAGCAACTGGACGGCGGCGCGGCCGGTATCGAACAAGTGCCCCGGCGCGACATTGCCTTGGAACGGCTTCGACAGCGGCGTATCGACGGTGCCGGGGTGGAGGCCGACGACGATCGCGCGGTCGTTCCGGCGGCGCTGCTCGATCGCCAGTGTCGCGATCACCTGGTTGAGCGCGGCTTTCGACGCGCGATAGCCATACCAGCCGCCGAGCCGGTTGTCGGTGATGCTGCCAATCCGGGCCGACAAGGCGGCGAACACCGGCGTACCGCTCGCCGCCATCAGCGGAAGGAAATGCTTGGCGACGAGCGCGGGGCCGATCGTATTGACCGCGAAGTTGCGCGCGAGCCAGGC
>JBQCEK010000226.1:0-3663 GCA_051960335.1 Sphingomonas sp. | reverse complement strand
GGGGCGCCGGGGGCGGCGTCGGCCGA
This sequence comes from Sphingomonas sp., assembly GCA_051960335.1. GTDB lineage: Bacteria > Pseudomonadota > Alphaproteobacteria > Sphingomonadales > Sphingomonadaceae > Sphingomonas. The sequence goes on along the minus strand of JBQCEK010000226.1, from coordinate 3,637 downwards.
GCGGCTGGCGGCGCTGAGGGCGGCGCGAGCGGGCGGGCAGCCGCTCGCCGAGACGCTGGCGGCGTATCTGCTGCTCCACGGCAATGCCTATGTGCAGGTGTTGGCGACGCCCGAGGGAGAGGTCGCCGAGCTGTTTGCGCTCAGGCCCGAGCGAGTGACGGTGGAGCCCGATGCGCGCGGGTGGCCGGCGGCATATCGCTACCGGGTGGGGGATCGGGTGACGCGATTGGTCGCCGGGCCGAGGTCGGAGATCATTCACCTCAAGGTATTCCATCCGCTCGACGATCATTACGGGCTGGGATGCCTGGGCGCGGCAGCAGGGTCGATCGCGATCCACAATGCGGCGACGCGGTGGTCGAAGGCGTTGCTCGACAACGCGGCGCGCCCGTCCGGCGCGCTGATCTACGAGCCGGGGGACGGGGCGACGCTATCGCCGGAGCAATTCGAGCGATTGCGGGCCGAAATGGACGCCGGGTTTGCCGGCGCGGGCAATGCCGGGCGGCCGATGCTGCTCGACGGCGGGCTGAAGTGGCAAGCGCTGTCGATGAGCCCGGCGGACATGGATTTCGCCGGCACCAAGGCGGCGGCGGCGCGCGAGATCGCGCTCGCCTTTGGGGTGCCGCCGATGCTGCTCGGGCTGCCGGGGGACAATACCTACGCCAATTACCAGGAGGCCAACAAGGCGTTGTGGCGGCTGGCGATCCTGCCGCTGGCGGGGACGATCCTGACCGGAATCGCGCAAGGGCTCGCGGGGTGGCTGCCGGGGGCGGCGTTGTCGATCGATCTCGACGCGGTGACGGCGCTTTCGGAGGATCGCGAGCGGCTGTGGGGGCAAGTGAGCGCGGCCGAATTCCTCACCGATGCGGAGAAGCGGTCGATTCTAGGACTCGATCCGCGCTGATCGCGCAGATGCGGGCGTCGGCCTTCCAGACGCCGCCGGCGGCGCGGCATTTGTGGATCAGCACGGCATCGGTCCACCACAGCCAGATCGTCAGCGCCATGACGACGACGATCGCGGCAATCAACAACAGAGCAAGGCGGTCGCGCATGCGCGCGGCGTAAGCGGCGCGAGCGCGCCGGGCAAGGGTGAGCAATGATGGAATCGAACGTGCTGGCGCAGCTTCTGGCGCAGGCCGATGGCGCGCGCGGTGACCTGACGACGCTGCGCGCGATCGTCGAGGAAGCGGGCGAATTGGGCGCGACGCGGGCGCTGACCCGGCTGGGGCTGGCCGATGCAGGCGCGGAGCGCGACGTGGCGGAGCTGCGCGAGCTGCTGCGGGCGTGGCGCGATGCGAAACGATCGGCTTGGCGGGCGGCGGTGGCGTGGGTGGTGCGGCTGGTGAGCGTGCTGCTGCTCGCGGGATTGGCGGTCAAGCTGGGGTTCGGGGACTGGATCCGGTGAGCGTGCGCTTCGCCGGATATGCCGCCGTGTTCGATCGGGTCGATCGCGGCGGGGATGTCGTGCGGCGCGGGGCGTTCGGGGCGCCGGGAGCGGTGCCCTTGCTGTGGCAGCATGGCGGCGCGCCGGTCGGCGTGATCGAGCGTGTGGCCGAGGATGCGCGCGGCCTCAGGGTGATCGGCAGGATCGATGACGCTCGGCTGGCGGGGCTGGTCAAGGCCGGCGCGGTCGATGGACTGTCGTTCGGGTATCGGGTGCGCGGGAGCCGGACCGGACGGGTCCGCGAATTGACGTCGCTCGATCTCGTCGAGGTGAGCTTGGTCGCGCAGCCGATGCAGGCGCTAGCGCGGGTGCATGCGGTGGCTGGGAAATAGCGAAATCGGGGGTCCGTGGCGGGCGCCCCTCCACCATTCGCTGGCGCGAATGGTCCCCCTTCCCATCGGTGATGGGGAGGGCCTTTTTTGTGTGGGAGAATGTGATGACGGAGACGGTGGATACGCTCGAGGCGAGCTTCGGGCAGGTGACGATGGCGGCGCCGGTGGTGCGGCCGGTGTTGGCGGGCGGGCGTGAACCTTCGGGGGCGGCGTTCGAGGGGTTCTTGCGCAGCGGCACGAGCGTCGAGATGAAGGCGTTCACTGGCGTGAGCGGCGATAGCGGCGGCTATGCGGTGCGTCGGTGCTGCCGCCGTCGCCGGTCCATCCTAGCGTACAAGTGCTGGCGAGTGGCGATGCGGCGCTCAGCTGGATAAGACGCAGCCGGGCCGGATGGCGCTGGATCGACGGCGCCGATGCTCCGCTTGCCGAGGAGCGCGAGCTGTATCGAGCGACGATCGCGCCGGCGGGCGCCGCGGCGTACACGATCGAGATCGACAGTCCGGCGCTGATGGTGCCGGCGAGCGATCGGGCAGGCAGCGGGGCGATCGTCAGCGTCCGCCAGGCGGGGCTGTACGGCGAATCCCTGCCGTGCGTGATCGCGATCCCGGGTTTGACGGAGGATTGAAATGAGCGACGATGCGAGTGCGCGGTTCGCGCTGCCGTTCCTGTCGGCAGGACAGGCGCAGAAGGAAATGACGGTGAACGAGGCGTTGGTACGAATCGATACCGCCGTTCAAGCCTCGGCGATCGCGGCTGGGGTAACGGCGCCGCCCCCTACGCCCGCGCCCGGCGACTGCTGGATCATCGGCAGTGCGCCCGAAGGCGATTGGGCCGGCAACGCGAACGCTGTCGCGGTGTGGACCGATGCCGGCTGGCGGTTCCTGTCGCCAATCGAAGGGATGACGGTTTGGGTTACCGCGGACGCGATGGGCTGGCGCTGGCGCGACGGGAGCTGGCGAATGGGCGAGATCGCCAGCCACGGCGTGACCATCGATGGCCACGCCGTTGTGGGAGCGCAGCAGGCGGCGATCGCGGATGTCACCGGGGGGACGGTGATCGACGCCGAATGCCGGACGGCGGTGAGCGACATTCTCGCGGCGCTGCGTGGTCACGGCCTGATAGCGACCTGATACAAGTGGCTCGTATTGTGGCGTTTCGGCAACAGGGGTGAATTTTGTTTCGCTTGCGCGGAAACCTTCCCTTCTGTAGGGAGTTTGGGCTGTCCGTAGTGACAACTCAGAAAGGGGATTATGATGCGGAAGCTTGCCGTCGCACTGGCACTTTCCACTACCGCACTCGCTTCACCCGCCCTCGCCCGCGATCATTCGTGGTACGTCGGCGTGGAAGGCGGGCCGAACATCGTCGAGGATATCAACTATGATATCGCCGGCGTTTCGAGGGCTGGCACCGTCAATAGCGATTATGGCTATACGGTTGATGGCGTTACCGGCTACGACTTCGGGGCGTTCCGCCTGGAAGCCGAGGTTGGCTATCAGCACGCGAGCCTCGATAGCTATGCGTCGACGCTGACCACGCCTGCCTATACCACTGGCGGTCTTTTGACGGCTGCGCCTGCTGGCACGTACAACTATGCCGGCGGCTCGACCTCGGCGTTGAGCTTCATGGTCAACGGCCTGCTCGATTTCGGTTCCGATGACGGGATCCAGGGCTTCGTCGGCGGTGGCGCCGGTGTCGCTCGCATCAAGGCGTCGGGCTATGCGCTGAACACCAACGGTCCGTTCCTGGACGATTCGGACACGGTGTTCGCCTGGCAGGGCATCGCGGGCATCCGCGCGCCGATCAGCGATCATGTCGATGTTTCGTTGAAGTACAAGTTCTTCAACGCCGACAACGTCAAGATGTA
>JBQCEK010000225.1:0-10103 GCA_051960335.1 Sphingomonas sp. | reverse complement strand
CCGAACGTTCGGCGCTCAATACCGTGCAGCATCTGTCGGGCATCGCGACGATGAGCCGGGCCTATGTCGATCGCATTCTCGGCACCGGGGCGACGCTGCTGGATACCCGCAAGACCATCCCCGGCCTGCGCGTGCTGGAAAAATACGCCACCCGCATGGGCGGCGCGACCAACCACCGGATGGGCCTGTGGGATGCCGCGATGATCAAGGACAATCACATCGCGGTGGCGGGATCGGTCGGCGAGGCGGTGCGTCGGGCCAGGGGTGCCGGCATCGCATCGATCATCGTCGAGGTCGACCGGATCGATCAGATCGAGCCCGCGCTGGCGGCGGGGGCGACGCATCTCTTGCTCGACAATATGCCGCCCCCGATCCTGCGCGGCGCGGTGACGCTGGTGGGCGGCCGCGTGCCGACCGAGGCATCGGGCGGCGTGACGCTGGAAACGATCCGCGCGATCGCCGAAACCGGCGTCACCTATGTCAGCGTCGGCCGGCTGACGCAGTCGGCGCCAGCGGCGGATATCGGGCTTGATTTCACTGTGGATTGATCGGGGATTGTGCGCCGTTGGCAAGGCGATATTGTGCGCGCATCAAAAAGGGGGGCGCCATGACCAGACCACCATCGATCGTCAATTTCGAACGCTGCTATCTCGGCGGTGTGCTGCTGGGATGGATCGCGACCGCGCTCAACTGGAAGCACATGCAGGATAAGGTGGCGGTGCAGCAGACCGAGGCGATGGTCGGCGCCTGGTATATGCCGACGATCCTGGCGATCAGCCTGCTCGTCAATCTGCTGCTCTGGTATTTCGCCGCTCGACGCGGCAGCAAGGTCGCCAAATGGATCATTGTGGTGTTTTTCGTCCTCGCTTGCTTCGGCGTGGCGATGAACATGGCGCGGCATGACTTTCCGCCGGGCCTCGCCGGGGTGGCGAGCGTCGCCGCGTTCGTGATCAATGCGATCGCGGTGTGGCTGCTGTTCCGGCCCGACGCCAAGGCCTGGTTCGGTGAGGATGCCGCGGCAAGCGAGGTAGATGGTTGATGCGCGTCGTCTTCAAGCTTCTCGCGCTGGCGGTAGCGGCAATGCCGGGGGCTGCCTTCGCCCAGGCTTATTCGTGCGCGGTCCCTTCGGTGATTCCGCGGCCTCGGCCCGAGCTGCCGACGATCAGCGAGCCGAAGCGCGTGCTGCCGATCGGCGGCTATACGCTGGCGATCAGCTGGGCGCCGCAATTCTGCCACCAGCACGCGCGCGACGCGGACGCCAAATTCCAATGCGCCAGCGGTAATCGTTTCGGCTTCACGCTCCACGGCCTGTGGCCCGATGGCGTGAGCAAGACCTGGCCGCAATATTGCCGCGCGACGGCATTGCTTCCCCGCCAGGTGATCGCGGCGCATCTTTGCGCCAACCCCTCGGTTCAGCTGACGCAGCATGAATGGGCGAAGCACGGCACCTGCACGACCGACAGCCCGGCGCAGTTCCTTTCGAGATCGCGCGCGCTCTACGGCCGGTTGCGCTATCCGGACATGAACGCGCTTTCCCGCCAGAAATTGACCGCCGGCCGTTTCGCCGCAGCGATGGCGCGCGCCAATCGCGGGCTCGACGCCAATATGATGCGGATCACCGCGAACCGGCAGGGCTGGCTCGAGGAGGTGTGGATCTGCCTCGACAAGAGCTACCGCTATCGGCGGTGCCCGGTGTTCCAGGGCGGATTGCCGGCCAATGCGCGGCTGAAGATCTGGCGCGGCGAGCGCTAGGTTTCGGGGGCGAAGGTTCCGAAAGTTCCGGCAAACCGCGCTGAGGGCGGCATTGCCGTTGCGAATTCGTCACGCACAGGATCGTCAACGCTGAGAAAGAGCAAGCGGCCAGTGCGGAACGTTAGCAGAACATGGCGCTGTAGGAAAGCGCGACCCACAGCAGGCGGCGATCGATCGAGGATCAGCCTTCGATGACGGCGGTTGCCGGATGGTGCCTGTCGAGATGGCGCTTGATCATACGAAGGTTGCGCGTGTTCGATCGAAAGAAGAAATCGGGGATCGCGCCTACCCAGGGGATCAGCCCGAGCAGCCAATCGAGGCCAACGTTGCCGATCATGCGCGTCATCTGCCACTTGGACATGCCGACATTGCGCGCTTCCCACACCAGCCATGCGCCCAGCGCGGCGGCGATCGTTTCGCCGACGATGGGCACCACATCCAGAATGACGTCCAGGCCGACGCGGTGATTGGTGCCCGGAAGGCGGAACAGCCCTTCGAGCAGATGCTCCATCGCTTCGAGCCGCTGACGGACGGCGGCGGGATCCTTGCCGACCGGCACGAAGCTGGCGGCGCGATCGCCGAATTGAGCCGCAAAGCGCGATGCGTGATTGACCATGAGATCTAATTGGGGGGCGTGCGCAGGTGATTCAATGGATGCCATGCGCGGCTGTTGGCCTGCCATTGATCGAGTTGCGGTGCGACCATCGCCCAGCGCAGCGGCGCGCCGATGGGGATGAACGCGGCATCCCTGGCCAGCGCGGCATCCGCCCGGGCCAGCGCGGCGCCGCGTTCCGCAAGCGTCGGCGCCGTCCGCGCGGCGGCGATCATGGCGACCACATCGTCGCTGCACGGCGCGCAGGCATTGACCAGATACCAGCGCGCGTTTTCGATCGGCGCGACGGCGTCGATCAATCGCAGATCCGCGTCCCCATCCAAGGGCACGCGCTGCGGCGTTATCCCGACCGCGATCAGCGCCGCGCCAACCGAGCCGTAGAGCAGGGTCGCGCCTGGACCGCTGGGAAGCGCAATCCGCACGACGATCGGCCCGGCGTTGCCCGCGGCGCGCCAGGCGGCAACGCGATCGCTGGCGCTTGCACGGCGCGCGTCGAGGGGCGATCCGGCCCAATCGGGCTGGGTCGGCGCCGCGGCGGAATCGAGTTGCGCGGGCAGGATCGCGGTCGAAACCGGCCAATCCGGCGCGATCGCCGAGAGCGCTGACTCACGATCGATCGCCTCGGCGATCGCCGCGCGATTGGCCGGATCGGCGAGGAAGCCGGTCCGATTGACGACAGCGAGCCCGAACAGCCCGGTGGTCGGCTCGCGGTGGAGGCTGGACGGCGGCACGGTGGTGCCCGCGATCAACGGCCAGTCGGTGAAGCTGCCGCCCGTCACCATATCCGATTTATGCTCGGCGAAGCGCAGAATGGCGAGCGAGGCGCGCTCGCCGATCAGCACCACGTCGTCCGCGGGCCTCGGCCTGGCATCCTCGTCGTCATCGTCTCGATCGGGATCGTAGCCGGGGCGAAGCAGCACCGCGCCGCCCGGCGTCCACCGGTCGATCACCATCGGCCCCGATCCGCCGGGCGGTTTCATTCGATAGATGCCGAGTTCGGGCTGAGCGAGCAGCCGCAGGATATCCGGCCGAGGACGAGACAGATGGATCTCGATGACCTCGGGCGTCATCGCGACAACCTGATCGATCGCGCTGAGATAATGGCCCAGCGGATTATGGGCGTGCGCGCCGAGCTGACGGCGAAGGATGGTAACGACCTGTTCGGCGGTAACCGGCTTGCCGTCGCTCCACTTCGCCTCGCGGAGCCGGAAAATGAAGCTCGCGCCGTTATCGAGAACCGTCCATCGCTCGGCCTGTCCCGGTTCGACCTGGCCCGAGGCGTCGAGCCGAACCAGCCCCTGCGTGGTCGCGGCCGTGAGCAGCGCCGATGCCGTGCCGAGCGGCACCGCGCCGGGATCGACGAACGCCGGCCGCGCGCCGATCGCGCTGACGATCACCGGCCCCGCATCGCTGCGACGCCCGCAGCCGCCGAGCGTCAGGAGAGAACAGGCAAGCAGGATTGAGGCGCGATTACGCATGCCACCATTCTTGCCATCCCCCGCCGCCGAGCGCCACCGTGATCGTGGAAAGAGGGGGCGGGGCAGGTGGAGCCTTCAACAAGTCGCGACCTGCCAGCAATGGTGCGGACGGCGGGACTCGAACCCGCACTGCCTATGGCAAACGGATTTTAAGTCCGCTGCGTCTACCGATTTCGCCACGTCCGCGCCAAACGCGACGAAGCGCACTCGAGCGCCGAGGTCAAGCGATCAGGGGCCGACGCCTTACATATTGAGGCGGGCGCGCATTTCCTTGCCGGGCTTGAAATAGGGCACGCGCTTCGCTTCGACGGCGACCGTCTCGCCGGTGCGCGGGTTGCGGCCGGTGCGGGCATCGCGTGCCCGCGTGGAAAAAGCGCCGAAGCCGCGCAACTCGATCCGGCCATCGGCCGCAAGCCGCTCGCTGATCTCGTCAAAGAAGGTGGTGACGATCGCTTCCACGTCGCGCGAGGACAAATCGGGATTGTCCTGGGCAATCAGCTGAACGAGTTCCGAGCGAATCATTAGCGCCATCCATATCTTGCCGGTAGTTGGCGCAGCCAGGGCCGCTACCGTATTGACCAAAAACCAGTTTAACAGGGATCGACGCGCCCGGAACGAAAATCGCTCCGCCCGCCTCTTCGACCCAGGAACACCTTATACCTGATCCAAGTTAATCGATAGCAGGGAAACGACATAAAACGCAAAAAATACGACGGGCCGGAAGGACATAGCTGTCTTTCCGGCCCGTTTTGATACGCTTACGAAACGATTTTGTTACTTCTTGGCATCGCCCTCCGAGCGGGCCTTCAGCGCCTCGCCGAGGATGTCGCCCAACGATGCGCCCGAATCGGAAGAACCATATTGCTGAACGGCCTGCTTCTCTTCGGCGATCTGCATCGCCTTGATTGAGAAGGTCGGCTTCTTCGAGCGATCGAAGCCCGTGACCATCGCGTCGAACTTCTGGCCGACCTGGAAGCGCTCGGGCCGCTGCTCGTCGCGATCACGGCCGAGATCGGTGCGTTTGATGAAGCCGGTCGCGCCGTCTTCGCCGGCCTGCACTTCGAGGCCCGCATCGCGGACTTCGAGCACGGTGACGGTGACGATGGCGCCCTTGTTGACCTTGCTGCCGGCCGCCGCGGGGGCGCCGCCGACCGCGGGGGCACCGCGCTCGAGCTGCTTCATGCCGAGCGAGATGCGCTCCTTCTCGGCGTCGATGTCGAGCACCACGGCCTGAACCGTCTCTCCCTTGCGATGCAGGTTGAGCGCGTCCTCGCCCGAAATGCCCCAGGCGATGTCCGACATGTGAACCATGCCGTCGACGTCGTTGTCGAGGCCGATGAACAGGCCGAATTCGGTGGCGTTCTTGACTTCGCCCTCGACGGTCGAGCCGATCGGATGCGCTTCGGCGAAGGCTTCCCACGGGTTCGACTGCGCCTGCTTGAGGCCCAGCGAGATGCGACGCTTCTCTTCGTCGACCTCGAGGATGACGACTTCGACTTCCTGGCTGGTCGAGACGATCTTGCCCGGATGGACGTTCTTCTTGGTCCAGCTCATTTCGGAGACGTGGACAAGGCCCTCGATCCCCGGCTCGAGCTCAACGAACGCACCATATTCGGTGATGTTGGTGACGCGGCCGTTGAGCTTGGCGCCGATCGGATATTTGGCGGCAGCGCCGTCCCACGGATCGCTCTCGAGCTGCTTCATGCCGAGCGAGATGCGCTGCGTGTCGCGGTTGATGCGGATGATCTGCACCTTCACCGTGTCGCCGATGTTGAGCATCTCCGACGGATGGCCGACGCGCTTGTAGCTCAAGTCGGTGACGTGGAGCAGACCGTCGATGCCGCCCAAGTCGACGAAGGCGCCGTAATCGGTGATGTTCTTGACGACGCCGTCGATCACCTGGCCCTCGGCGAGGCTCTGGATCAGGCCCGAACGCTGCTCGGCGCGGGTTTCCTCCAGCACGGCGCGGCGCGACACGACGATGTTGCCGCGCTTGCGATCCATCTTCAGGATCTGGAACGGCTGCGGCATATCCATCAGCGGGGTGACGTCGCGGACCGGGCGAATGTCGACCTGGCTGCCCGGCAGGAACGCCACGGCGCCGTTCAGATCGACGGTGAAGCCGCCCTTGACGCGGCCGAAGATGACGCCTTCGACGCGGCTCGACTGGGTGAATTCGGCTTCGAGCTTGTCCCACGCGGCTTCGCGGCGCGCGCGATCGCGCGACAGCATCGCTTCGCCGTTCATGTTCTCGACGCGGTCGACATAGACCTCGACTTCGTCACCGACCTTCAGATCGGCCTTCTGGCCCGGCGCGGCGAATTCGCGCAGCGGCACGCGGCCTTCGGACTTCAGGCCGACGTCGATGACGGCGAGATCGTTCTCGATCGCGGTGACGGTGCCCTTGACGACATGGCCTTCGAAGCTGTCGGTGCCGCCGAGCGTCTGCTCGAGCATCGCGGCGAAATCGTCGCGGGTGGGAGTTGCCGTAGTGGCCATAGAAAGATAGTCCTAAATCAACGGTTTCCGGCCAGCCGGTTGGTTCCGGCGGTCTTGTGGCCGAACTGCCGCGACGGCCGAATACCGATCGCGGCATCCAGGCGAACGAAGCAGCGGAGGAGCAGACGCCGGATGAGCGAAAAGGGCGCGTGCGGGGTGGCCGCTGCGCCTTCCTCCGCGAGCACCGCTCGCTGGACGGCCGCGCACATAGCCGCAAGCGGCGCGAGAGGCAAGGTCGGCGGCTAGTCCGCGGCCTGCTTGGCGGCCCGTCGCGCCTCGATCAGCGCGATCGCGCGCTGAACTGCCGCGTCGATCGACAGGAAGCTGGTATCGAGCAGCACGGCGTCCGCCGCCTGGGTCATCGGCGCCGTCGCCCGGCTGGCGTCGCGCTGATCGCGCGCGCGGATGTCGGCGAGGACGCGGTCATAGGTGAGCGTGGAGCCGCGCGCGCGCAGCTCATCGTGGCGGCGGCGGGCGCGAATCATCGGCGTCGCCTTGACGAACAGCTTCGCATCGGCATCGGGCGCGATCACCGTGCCGATGTCGCGTCCGTCGAGCACCGCGCCGCCGGGCTGCTGCGCGAAGCGGCGCTGGCGCTGGAGCAGCGAGGCGCGGACCAGCGGGTGGGCCGAGACGACCGACGCCGCCTTGCCGATCTCATCGGTGCGCAGTTCGGGATCGTCGAGCAGCGAATCGGGAAAATCGCACGATGCGACCGCGTCCGCCTCGATCGCGGGGTCGAGCTCGTTGCGCAGTACGGTAAGCGCCACGGCGCGATAGAGCAGGCCGGTATCGAGATGCGGCAGCCCGTAATGCCGGGCGAGCGCGCGGGCGATCGTGCCCTTGCCCGAGGCGGCGGGTCCGTCGACGGCGATAATCATAAGCGAAAAGAGAACTCTTACTGGGTCAGGGCGTCAAGCGTGGCGAAGAAGGCGGGATAGCTGGTCGCCACCGGCGCCACGTCGTCGATCGTGACGGGATCGCGCGCCGCCAGTCCAGCCACCGCCATCGCCATTGCGATACGGTGGTCGAGTTTCGAGGCGACCCGTGCGCCGCCAGCGATCGGCGCGCCGCCGCTGCCGGTGATCGCAAGGCCATCATCGAATTCCTCGAGAGCGACCCCTGAGGCGGTGAGCGCCTCCGCCATCGTGCTGATGCGGTCCGATTCCTTGACGCGCAACTCGTGCGCGCCGCGCGCGACGGTGCGCCCTTCGGCCAGCGCGGCAGCGACGAACAGCACGGGATATTCGTCGATCATGCTGGGGGTGAGATCGACCGGAACCTCGATCGCCGTCAGCCGGGCATGGCGAACGCGCAGATCGGCGACGGGCTCGCCGCCCACGGTTCGCGCGTTCTGCTCGACGATGTCGGCGCCCATCGCCTTCAGCGCGGTGAACAGGCCGGTGCGCGTCGGGTTCATGCCGACATTGGCGATCAGCACATCGGATCCCGGCACGATCGACGCCGCCACCGCCCAGAACGCCGCCGACGAAGGATCGCCCGGCACCACGATCCGCTGCGGCTTCAGTTCGGCCTCGCCGGTCAGCGAGATGATGCGGCCTTCGGGTGTTTCCTCGACGTGGATCGCCGCACCGAAGCCGGCCAGCATCCGTTCCGAATGATCGCGGGTCGCGACAGGCTCGATCACGCGGGTGATCCCCGGCGTGTTGAGCCCGGCGAGCAGCACGGCGGACTTCACCTGAGCGGACGCGACCGGCAGCGTGTAGCTGACCGGCACCGCCGGGCACAGGCCGCGGACCATCAACGGCCAGCGGCCGCCAGGCGATGCGGTGATATCCGCGCCCATCGTCGATAGCGGGTCGATCACACGGCCCATCGGCCGTTTCGATAGCGACGCATCGCCGGTGAACGTCACGGTGATCGCATGGCTCGCGACAAGACCCATCAGCAGCCGTGTCGACGTGCCCGAATTGCCCATGTCGAGCGCCGATTCGGGCTGCAGCAGGCCGCCCACGCCCACGCCGTGCACGATCCATGCGCCATCCGGTTGCCGCTCGATAGTCGCGCCCATCGCGCGCATCGCCGCGGCGGTGGCCAGCACGTCCTCGCCCTCCAGCAGCCCCTCGATTCGGCTCTCGCCGACGGCGAGCGCAGAGAGCATCAGCGCGCGGTGACTGATCGACTTGTCGCCGGGAACGGTGGCGGTCCCGCTCAGCGGGCCGCGCGCGGCGATCGTCATCGGTCGAGGGTCGGGATGGGCCATGGCGCGCGGGCTTTTGACAGTCAGGTTGCGCTATGGCAAGGCGCGCCCCACTTTGCGGGCGCAACCTGCAATCCCGTCATTATGAAAAGGCAAGAGGCGCACAGATGGTGAAGCCGGAATGGGGCACGAAACGGACCTGCCCGAAATGCGCGACGCGCTTCTATGATCTCGGCAAGGAAGATCCGGTCACCTGCATCGAATGCGGAACGACCTGGACGCCGGAGCCGATCCTGAAGTCCAAGCAGCCGCTGCCGTTCGAAGCGGTGCAGAAGGACGACAAGAAGGAAGACAAGGCGCTCGCTGGCGCCGACGGCGATCACGACGACGACGATCTGGACATCGACGAGGATGACGGCGAGACCTCGCCCGACGACGAAGTCGATCTGGGCGGCGACGACGATCTCGGCGTCAACACCGCCGATGAAGACGACGAAAACTGATCGCTTGCAAAGGGAGCGTCGCCTGATCTAAGGGCGACGCCTTCCCACCGGATGGGGCCGTAGCTCAGCTGGGAGAGCGCTACACTGGCAGTGTAGAGGTCAGGGGTTCGATCCCCCTCGGCTCCACCATCTTTTCCCTTAAGTCGATATCAGGGCGGGTTGCCGTGCGTTTCGTAGCGCACGATCCTTGCTCGCGCGCGTCGGCTGTCCCGATGCCGGACAGGCGTTAACCGCATTTTTCGCGCGACGAAATCGTAAACGGCGCGTTAACGTCTTCGCCATGCAGCGACGACTCGTCCTTACCAATGAAGGCGCAGGCCATCCGATGCGCCGGCGTTTGCCGCCGCCGCCGCCGCTGAAGCCCGTCAAGGACCAGGATCAGGACTGGAAGCTCTTCCTGTTGAGCTTCACGGCCTTTTTCATCTGCTTTTATACGTTCATCTTCTGACGGCTGCTGCCGTCAATCGCAGGCGAGGTGCAGCTTTTGCGCCAGCCATGCCGCGCCCAGGCACATGGCGGCAACCAGGAACAGCATGTTTTCGGGTGTGACGCCCAGGGCGGTGAGGGCGATGACGGCGAGAGCGCCGATCACCATCGCGCCCGAGTTGACGACATTGTTTGCCGCCACCGTCCGCGCGGTCTGATCTTTGGTGACGGTGGTCGTCAGGAAGGCATAAAGCGGGACCACGAACATGCCGCCGGTGATCGCGATTCCCATCAGCGACAGCACGATCGGAATCGCCCGTGGCTCCTCCAGGAAATCGACGATGCCGTACATCCGGCCGTCCGGCGCGCCCGTCCACGTCCGCACGAGCAGCGAGAACATGACGATGAAGCCCGCCATCGCAATCACGGAGGCCGGCGCGAATTTGGCGGAGATGCGGCCGCGCAACAGGCGATTGATGACAACCGAGCCGATGGCGATGCCGACCGAGAACATCGCGATAACCAGGCTGGCGACCTGACGATCGGCGGTCAGCAGGTTCTTCACCAGCGGCGGGAAGATCACGATCAGCACGGCGCCGATCGTCCAGAAGAAACTGATCGCGCAGATCGCGAGGAACAGGCGGGGAATGTGCATCGTCGCGCTGATCAGC
>JBQCEK010000224.1:0-7815 GCA_051960335.1 Sphingomonas sp. | reverse complement strand
CCACCCAATGCGATTATCCTATGGGTGGTCGGGTGGGGGAGCGGGCCGGTGCGGTTCTCAATCAAAGGCTCTTCAGATCAGCGCGCGCAGCTTTTCCAGATCCTCCGGCGTGTCGATATCCATCAGTTCGTTGGCGACGGCGATCATGTGATGCGCCTTGGCGATCATGTCGCGCGCGCCCTTGTCGCCGGTCAGCGTCATCAGCCAGTCGAAATGGTTGCGGCCGAACAGGGCCGGGGGGCGCGGCCGAACGCCGTCGCTCGATGCCAGGATGCAATCGTCATCCTCGCCATAATCGAGCATGCGGTAGATGTGCGCTGCCGTCACCCGGGGCATGTCGGCCAGCGCGATCAGCACGGCCTGGGGGTCGCAGTCGCGCGCTTTGGCGACGCCCAGCCTTACCGAACTTGAAAGGCCGGCGCCGGGCTGGTCGTTGCACACCACCTCGAATCCGCGCTTCGCGAAATCCAGATTGGTGTCGGAAATCACTGCGATCTGCCGCTTGAACGGAATCGCCTCCAGCGCGGTGACGACATGATAGGCCAGCGGCTCGCCCAGATAATCCTGCTCCAGCTTGTCCTTGTCGCCGAACCGCACGGATTTGCCGGCCGCGAGCAGGATCAGCGCGGTGTCTTCAGCCTTGATCATGAAATGCCTTCACCATTGCCGCCGCGATCGACAGCGCAATTTCGGCGGGGCCGATCGCGCGAATGTCGATGCCGACGGGGCCATCGATACGGTCGAGATCGGTTTCGCTAACGCCCGCCACCGCCAGTCGCTCCCGCCGGGCGGCGTGGCTCCGGCGCGATCCCAGCGCGCCGACATAGGCGGTGTCGCTGCGCAGCGCCGCGATCAGCGCCGGGTCGTCGATCTTGGTGTCGTGGCTCAGCGTCACCACTGCGGTCGCGGGGCCCGGCGCATAAGCCGCAATCGCTTCGTCGGGCCAGCGATCGTCCAGCGTCACGCCGGGAAAGCGTTCTTCGGTCAGGAAACGCCCGCGCGGATCGATCACCACGGTTTCAATGCCCAGCTCGCACGCCAGCCCGGCCAGCGCTTGCGCGATCTGCACCGCGCCGACGATCAGCAGCCGGCGCGGCGGATCGTATCGGTTGACGAACGCCGCCCCTTCGATCGGGCGAAGGCTCGATTGGCCAGTGTCGAGATCGGTGTTCACGGCGATCGATCGGCCCGCTTCGCGCGCTTCGAAGATCCGCTCGAACAATTCCGGGTCGAATCCATCCGACGCGATTTTTTGCACCATCACCGCAATCTGCCCACCGCACGGCAGGCCGACTTCCCATGCCGCATCGTCCGCGACGCCATATTCCTTCACCTGAAACGGCGCGCCCTCGATCACGCGCGCCGCCGTCTCCAGAATGTCGCTTTCGACGCAACCTCCTGAAACAGAACCCTCAAATCGGCCGTCCTGATGAACGATCATATGGCTGCCGCGCGGCCGCGGCGCCGATCCCCAAGTGGAGACGACGGTCGCCAGCGCCATCGGCGCGCCGGCCCAACTCCGTGCGGCGGCGAGGACAGTATCGTTGTCAGCCACGACGCGTCATACCGGCGGCAACCCCGCGAGCAGCTTGTCCACGGTCATCGGAAACTCCCGAACGCGCACCCCGCAGGCGTTGTAGATGGCGTTGGTGACGGCGGCGCCAGCGCCCGAAATAGACAATTCTCCCAAACCCTTGACGCCGATCGGATTGGCATGCTCATCGATCTCTTCGATGAAATGAACGTCGATGTGCGGCACATCGGCATGCGCGGGGATGTGATATTCGCCGAGGTCGTGGTTGACGAACTGGCCCGTGCGCAGATCGAGCACCGCATCCTCGTGCAGCGCATAGCCGATCCCCCAGATCATGCCGCCGATCGCCTGGCTGCGCGCGGTTTTGGCGTTGAGGATCCGCCCCGCCTCGAACACGCCGAGCATCCGCCGCACCCGCACCTCGCCGGTGACAGCATTGACGGCCACTTCGGCAAATTGCGCGCCGTGCGCGGCCTGGCTGTAGGTTTCCGCGTTCTTGCCCTGGTTGATCTTGCCGCGCGCCTCGATCGGTCCACTGGCGACAAGATCGGCTAGCGGCACGCGCCGATTGCCGGCAATCGCGTGCCCGTCCTTCAACGTCATGTCTTCGGGGGCGGAATCCATCCGCCGCGCGAGTTCGGCAACGATATCGTCGCAGGCTAGCGCGACCGACGATCCCGCGCTCGCCGCGCCGAACGATCCGCCCGATCCCGCCGCGGTCGGGTGATCCGTATCGCCCAGTTTCACGTCGATCCGATCGATCGGCAGGCCAAGGGCCTCGCCTGCGATCTGGGCGAGAATCGTGTAGCTGCCGGTGCCGATGTCGGTCATGTCGGTTTCGATCGTCGCTCGCCCATCGGCGGAGAGCCGCACCCGCGCCTCGCTCTGCATCATCAAATTGATGCGAACGGCGGCGGCGACGCCCATGCCGATCAGCCACTCGCCCTCCGTCCAGCCGCCCGGCGTTGCGGGTCGCCGTTCCCAGCCGAAGCGGCGCGCGCCTTCTTCGAAACAAGGCACCAACGCCCGTGTCGAGAACGGCCGGCCGCTCATCGGATCGACCGCGGGTTCGTTCATCGTGCGAAAGGCGATCGGATCGATCCCCAGCCGTTCGGCCATCTCGTCGATCGCGGTCTCGAGGCCGAGCATGCCGACGGCCTCGCCCGGTGCGCGGACGGCGCCGGCCATCACCAGATCGAGCGTCACCACACGGTGGCTGAAATGCCGAACCGGTGCGCCGTACATCGACAGCGAGCCCAGCGCGACCGGCTCCATGAAGCCGCCGTCCGGCCCCTGGCTGACGATGCTGTCATGCCCGAGCGCGGTCAGCTTGCCGTCTGCGGTCGCCGCCAGCCGCACGCGCTGGTGCGTATCGGTCCGGCGGTAGACATTGTGAAACAACTGCCGCCGCCCCATCGCGATCTTCACCGGCCGGCCGATCCGTTGCGCCGCGATCGCCGCCGCGACCGCTTCCGGCCCCAGCATCTTGCCGCCGAATCCGCCGCCGATATAGGGTGAGAAAATGCGGACCTTGGTCGCCTCTATCCCCACCGCAGCGGCGAGAATCTGCTTCGCCGCGCCGAGGATCTGCAAGCTGGAATGCAGCGTCAGCCGATCGCCATCCCATGACGCGATCGAGGCGTGCGGCTCCATCGCGGCATGCACCTGATGCGGGGTGGTATAGACCTGATCGATCGTCACGGCCGCATCGGCCATCGCCGCGTCGATATCGCCCTTGGCCGCATCCTGAAGGCGCGAATCCTTGGGCGGGCCGCTTGCCTCGTTCTCATATTGTAGCGTGTCGAACTTGCCTGGCTCCACGGCGACATGGGCGCGCACTTGCCGCGCCGCATCGCGCGCCGCCTCGAAGCTATTGGCTACCGCAACGCCGATCACTTGATCCCAATGATCGATCGTCTCGTTGCCGGCATGGGCGGGTACGAACCCTGCCGCCTGCCGCGCGATCCGCTGATCATCGACGACCACGTCGATCACGCCGGGCAGCGCCCTGGCCGCGTCCACATCGATCCTGGTGATCGTTCCCTTGGCGGCGGGCGCGGTGATCAGAAACCCGTAGGCGATGTCACCGGTGACCTGATGCTCGTATCCATATCGCGCCGCGCCGGTAACCTTGGCTAGGCCGTCGATCCGATCGATCCCTTTGCCCAGCACACCCTGCACGCCACGCGCCGCGCGTACGCCGGGGTGATCAGCATCCATTTTGTAATCGGCCATGCGGTCCCCCGAAATCAGATCGTTTCACCGGCCCGGCGGCCGTATCGTGCCAAGTCCGCGATCATCGCGGTTCGCTCGTCAGGTCGCGCAAGCAGGCAATCAGCGTGCGATGGATCAGCGGAATCTTGAAGTCGTTGGCGCCATGCCCCTTGGCGCCGGCAAGCAGAGCATCCGCCGCCGCTTCGAACGCCGCCGTGGACGGCGCTTCGCCGATCAGCGCCGCCTCGACCGCGTCATCGCGCCAGGGCATCGGGCCAACTCCGCCGAATGCAAGCCGCGCGCTTGCGATCCTGCCGTCCTCGACGGCGACGATCGCCGCAACCGAGACCAGCGCGAACGCATAAGAGGCACGGTCGCGCACTTTTCGGTAAAGCTGTCGCCCGGCGGGGGCGGGCGGCAGCTCGACATGAGTGATCAACTCGCCGGGCATCAACACCGTCTCGATCTGTGGCGTGTCGCCCGGCAGGCGGTAGAAATCGTGAATGCTGATACGCCGCTTGTCGCCATCGGGTGTCAAGGTCAGGATCGTCGCGTCGAGCGCGCGCATCGCCACCGGCATGTCGCCGGGATGGGTCGCGATGCACTGATCGCTGGTGCCCAGCACCGCGTGAATCCGATTGAACCCGCCGATCGCCGAACAGCCCGATCCCGGCTCGCGCTTGTTGCACGCAGTGGCCGTATCGTAAAAATAATAGCACCGGGTTCGCTGCAGCAGATTGCCGCCGGTGGTCGCCTTGTTGCGCAACTGGCCCGACGCGCCGGCAAGCAAAGCGCGGCTGAGCACCGGATAGCGTTCGATCACGCGCGCGTCCGCGGCAAGATCGCTGTTCGGCACCAGCGCGCCGATCTTGAGCCCGCCGTCGCTGGTCTCCTCGATCCCCGCGAGATCGAGCCGGCTGATGTCGATCAGCTTGGACGGCGTTTCGATCTGCAGCTTCATCAGATCGAGCAAATTGGTGCCGCCGGCGATGAATCGGGCGCCGTCACCGATGCCGCCGACGGCGGCTTCGGGGCTGTCGGCGCGGACGTAGTCGAAGGTCCTCATGCCGCCTCCGCCACCGCAGCGCCGTCCGCCGCGTCGGCGATCTCGCGAATGGCATCAACGATGTTGGGATAGGCCGAGCAGCGGCACAGATTGCCGCTCATCCGCTCGGAAATCTCGGCATCGGTCAACGTCACATCGCTTTCCAGCCGATCGCTGACATGGCTCGGCCAGCCCTTCGCCGCTTCATCCAGCATGCCAACCGCCGAGCAGATCTGCCCCGGCGTGCAATAGCCGCACTGAAAGCCATCGTGCTTGATGAAGGCCGTTTGAAGCGGATGAAGGCGTTCGGGCGTGCCCAGTCCCTCGATCGTGGTGACCTCGTCGTCCTGATGCATCACCGCCAGGGTAAGGCAGGCGTTGATGCGCCGGCCGTTGATCAGCACCGTGCATGCGCCGCATTGGCCGTGATCGCACCCCTTCTTGCTGCCCGTCAGGCCAAGATGCTCGCGCAGCAGATCGAGCAGCGAAGTCCGGATATCCGCCTCCGCGTCGTAAGATTGTCCGTTGATCGTAAAGTGCATGAGCCACCCCTGGCTTGAATCCGTGGAGGAAACGCGGCTGGCGGCGATCGTTTCCGAATCAGGTCTCGATTAGCAACTTTACACGGCGCAGCCGCGATTGACCCCTGCATCTTTCCCACTGGCGCAAGCGATTGCTCGGCGGCAGAGTGTGGCGATGCATCCTACCGAGCCATCGCTCTCCGCCCCGATCGTCATCGCGCATCGCGGCGCGAGCGGATTGCGGCCCGAACATACGCTGGAATCCTATGCACTTGCGATCGAGCAGGGGGCGGATTTCATCGAACCAGATCTGGTGCCGACCAGCGATGGCGTGCTGGTCGCGCGGCACGAGAATCAGATCTCGGACACGACCGATGTCGCTGATCACAAAGAGTTTTCCGATCGTCGCACGACCAAATCGATCGATGGAAAGAAGGTTTCGGGCTGGTTCACCGAAGATTTCACGCTGGCCGAGCTGAAGACGCTGCGCGCCAAAGAGCGGCTGCCGCTTCTTCGGCCGGAAAACAAGATGTTAGATGGCCAATTCGAGGTGCCGACACTGGCCGAGATCATCGCGCTGGCGCGGCGCGAAAGCATCGCGCGGGGCCGTACGATCGGCCTATATCCCGAGACCAAGCATCCGACCTATTTTTGTTCGATCGGACTTTCGACCGACGAACCGTTGGTCGAGGAACTCCATGCGGCGGGCTGGCGGACGGCATCGGCGCCGGTGTTCATCCAGTCGTTCGAGGTCGAGAACCTGCGCAAGATCCACGCGATGACCGGCATTCGCCTGATCCAGCTGATCGAGGACGACGGCGCGCCGGCGGACGGCGCCCGGACAAGCTATGCCGACATGGTCACGCCCGAGGGGCTGAAGGCGATCGCGCGCTACGCCTGGGGGATCGGCCCCAACAAAAGCATGATCGCGGACGACGGCGGCCTGATCCGCGATGCGCATGCGGCGGACCTGCGAGTCCACCCCTGGACCTTCCGCGCCGAGAATTATTTCCTGCCGCGCCCTTTCCGCAAGGGTATCAATCCGCGCGCTCACGGGCGGCTAAGCGAGGAGATCGAGCGGCAGCTTGCGCTCGGTGTGGACGGATTTTTCACCGATTTCCCGGCAATTGGTGTAGAAGCGCGCGCGGCGTTCATGGATCGTGACGCCGCTGTGGAGTGAGTAAGATGCGTCACGCCCTGGCCATCCCGGCCGCGTTGTTGCCCGTGCTCGCAGGGGGATGCCTGGCCAAGACGGCGGTCGGCGTGGTCACGGCGCCGGTGCGCGCCACCAGCCAGGTGGTCGACTGGACGACGACGAGCCAGTCCGAGGCGGATCGCAATTACGGCCGCAAGATGCGCAAGGAAGAGGCGAAGGAAGGCCGCGAGCGCCGCGCCTGGGAAAAGAAATGCCACAACCATCCCGATGCCGATGGCTGCCAGGAATATACCGGCTACCGCGCCGGCGACGGCGATTGAAGGTGTAAGAGCGCTCGAGCCGCCTATTCGCCGAGAACGTCGGCGATGGCGCGCATCACTTCGGGTTTCATCTGAACGCCCATGTGGCTGCTGTCGATGTGGATGCAGCGGCAGCTTTCATCGGCGGGATCGTGGCAGATCATGCCGTTGACGAAGCCGTCGCTGCGGCTCCAGATCGCGGTCGCCGGGACGGGCAGGGGGGCGGCGCATTCGGCGAGCAACGCCTGCTGTTCCTCGCTGTCGATCCGCTCGCCGGTCAGCCATTGATAGGTACGCCACAAATTGGTCGCGCGCGGCGAGCCGGCGAACGGCGCACTGACCGTGATCACCTCGCGGACCAGATCGGACCAGCGCTGTGCCGCGAAGCGCGCCATCACGCCACCGAGGCTGACGCCGATCAGCGTCACCGGCGCGCCCGCTTCCTCGGCGATTGCGGCGATGCGCGCGCGCAGGCGCACGCCCTCCGGCCCGATCGTGCGGAGCGAGAAATTGTGGCCAAGCTCCCAGCCGTGCGCCCGATAGCCGAGTGATTCGAGATAGCGCTTGAGGAAGATGTTGGAAGCGTCAGAGGTAAACAGGCCCGGCAGCAGCAGCACCGGCCGCCCATCGCCGCGCGGCGCGGCCATCAGCATCGATCGGGCGAACGCCAGGCTGCCGATCGTCCAGGCGGCGCGGGGCAATTCAGCCGCCATCGCCAGCTTCGACGGTGCGCCATGATCCATCGTTCGAGGTGCGGTCGCCATCCTAAAACCATCCCATCACGGTCGTCGCAAACGGAGTCCAAACACCGACCCGAACGCCTGCCCTGCGCAGCGCCATGCCAGTCCAGGCGTTGCATGTCATCAAAGCGTCATAACGCCCGGAAGCTGAATAGAAGGCATCATAATCGCCGTAGCCGCGAAAAATTTCCGGCCGTTCGCCCGCCGGCGCGGTGGCGAAGCTGGCGCGGATGAAGGCGGCGAGGCGCCGATATTCCGCCGGGCGAAGAACGATGGCGCGTGCTTGCGGCGTATTCGATGGGGCCG
>JBQCEK010000223.1:0-12835 GCA_051960335.1 Sphingomonas sp. | reverse complement strand
CGGAGAAGATGCACGGCCGGTCAGAATCAGGATTGTGAGACGATCGCTCCTCGGCTTGCTTGTGACGGTTGGTTAACAATTGGAAGAAACCTTGATGTCAGCTTTTGCGTCGAAATCAGTGCTTGCGGTGGCGACTTTGGCTGGCGCCCTCGGGCTCGGTGGCTGCGCCACGAAGTCCTATGTGCGCGAGCAGATCGCTCCGGTGAGCCAGCGCGTCGATACGCTCGAGACGAAATTGCAGGAGACCGACGGCACCGCCAAATCGGCGCTGGCGGAAGCGCAGGCCGCAACCGGCCAGGCTCAGAACAACGGCCAACGCCTCGATCAGCTCAGTGGCCGGGTGGATAGCATCGATCAGCGACTGACGGTGCAGGAGCAAAAGCGCGCCAAACGGGCGCGCCATTGATCGCATAGCGCGGCAGATAGCAATTGATCGTTCCTATGTCGGTCGCCTCTTGAGGGGGCGACCGATTTCTTTGAGTAATACCGGCAGATGTTTCGATTCTTTCAAGCTTTAGCTGGGCTCGCGCTAATCGTTCCGGCTGCGGCGATGGCGCACCCGTCCAAACCCGTGAAGACGCAGCCGGCGCACGGAACAGCCAAGCCCGCGCTCGTCCCTTCGGAAGCCGCAACGCGCCTGGCCAAATGGGTCGTGGCGTCTAATGACAATCATTCATTGCCTTGGGCGGTGGTCGACAAGACCAATGCATCGCTGTTTCTATTCGCCCCGAACGGCAAGGCGCTGGGCGCCGTGCCGGTGCTGATCGGCATCGCGGTCGGCGACGATGCCAGTCCCGGCGTTGGCAGCAAGAAGCTGGCCGATCTCGGCCCGGCGGAGAAGACCACGCCGGCGGGACGCTTTCTTGCGAAATTCGGAAGGCCGGTGGAAGGGCATCGGGTGCTCTGGGTCGATTATGCCACCTCAGTAGCCCTTCACCCCATCCCGACGGATGCCAGCCCCAAGGAGCACCGGCGCAAGCGGATGCTGTCTCCGACGCCGGCAGATAACCGCATCAGCTTTGGCTGCATCAACGTGCCCAAGGCCTTCTACAACAGCGCCCTTGCCAAACTTTTTCGGAAGAAGGGCGGCTATGTCTATGTGCTTCCCGACACCAAGCCGCTTGAGCAAGTGTTTCCTCTCTTGCGGGTTCAGGACCTTATGAACGGCGGCGCAGGCCAATAGTCGCCGCGGCAAATTGCGATCGCCAAGCCGGGCGTGTTCAGCTTGTAACCATGCGCCTTCCCGACCAAGCGCACCGAGGCGCGATCGCCTCCGTCGAGCGCTTGCCGCAATTGGCTATCCGTGCTGCCATGCCGGTTGACGGCGGAAAATGCGGCACTGGTTTCTCACGCCGATGGGCAGGATACGCGGGTGCCGGCATGACGGACGCGCCCGTTTGCGTCCAGTCACCGGCGCGGCGGTATCAACCGAGCGCAGGCCAGCTTGACGCCGCTTGATCGCGGCCGCACGGCAGGTCCTTGCCGCCGATCGGGCTCAGTCCGTCCGTTTTCGACGCCCGGCGAACTGTCATTGTAGCAAGGCCGAGCCCCCAGCATGCGATTTCCCCCTATGTTCAATTTCACCGCGCATGACATGGCGATCGATCTCGGCACGGTGAACACCGTGGTCTATGTCCGCGACAAGGGGATCGTGCTGAACGAGCCATCGGTCGTGGCGATCGAGACCCGCAATGGCGTCGCCAGGGTCCGGGCGATCGGCAGCGATGCGAAGCTGATGATGGGCAAGACCCCTGACAATGTCGAGACGATCCGGCCTCTTCGCGGCGGCGTGATCGCCGACATCGACGTCGCCGAACAGATGATCAAGCATTTCATCGACAAGGCGCATGGCGGCCCCGGCCGGTTGCGACGGCGGCCCGAGATGGCGATTTGCGTGCCATCAGGATCGACGCCGGTCGAACGCCGCGCGATCCGCGACGCCGCGACCAAGGCCGGCGCATCGAAAGTGTGGCTGATCGAGGAGCCGATGGCGGCGGCGATCGGCGCCGGGATGCCGGTGACCGAGCCGATCGGCGCGATGGTGGTCGATATCGGTGGCGGCACCACTGAAGTCGCGGTGCTTTCGCTCCGCGGGCTGGCCTACAGCACAAGCGTGCGGGTCGGCGGCGACAAGCTCGACGAAGCAATCGCGTCCTATATCCGTCGCAAGCATAATCTGATGATCGGCGAAATGACCGCCGAGCGGATCAAGCTGACGGTCGGCACGGCGCGCATGCCCGATGACGGTGTCGGCCGAACGATGCGCGCCAAGGGTCGCGATCTGGTCGCGGGCGTCCCCAAGGAGATCGAGATCAGCCAGGCAGAAATCGCCGAGGCGATCGCCGAGCCCGTCAATCAGATCGTCGAGACGGTATTGAACGCGCTTGAAAATACCGCGCCCGAACTTGCCGCCGACATTGTCGATCAGGGCATCGTGATGACGGGCGGTGGATCACTGCTCGATCGCATCGACGAGGTGTTGTCGAACGCCAGCGGACTGCCGGTGATCGTCGCCGACAACGCGCTGATCTGCGTCGCCATGGGCGCCGGCCGTGCGCTTGAGGACCCCAACTACAAAGGCGTGCTGCTCGCCGTATAGGCAGCGACTGCCCGCCTCGTTGCCGATATATCCTAGCTGCATCACGGCCGCCCGCTTTAAAAAGGCGGCGCGCCTTTCCGCCCGAACATGCCCTGCCGGGACACGGATGACGACCAAGCCGAGACGGCCGTCTTCACGGTTTCTGCACCGCATCTCCTCATCAACCCGGACACGCGCTTGAAGCGCGGCGGGCAGAAGAATTTCCGGCCATTTCCGGGAGACCTTCATGCCGCGCCGCGCACCGCCTCAGTCGTTCATCGCCAAGCTCATCGTCGCGCCGCTGATGGTGGTCGCGATCGATTTGCTGTTCCAGGATGCGATCGGCTCCTGGCTGGGCGGATTTGCGTTGGCGTGGGTGATTGCGGTGATCGCCACGCGCCCGGCCGTGCGTCATGGCCCGGCGCTGGTCGCGGTCATGGCCGCAGCCGCCTTCGCGCTGGTGATGGCGGACGATCCCGGCCTGCTCGCCTGGGTGCTGTTCTGGGCGGCGCTATCGATCGCGACACTGCTGCCGAGGACCGCCGGGTTCGACGATGCCGTGCGATGGGGCATCCGCCTTGCCCTGCACGGCGCCACTGGCCCCTTCACCCCGATCGCCGATCTGATGCGCTTGTTCGGGGGGCGTCCTGGTCGCCCTCGCCGGCCGATCCGCACGGTGGTGGCCACGCTGGCGCTGCCGCTGGCGATGGGCGCCGTGTTCACCGCGCTGTTCGCCAGCGCCAATCCGCTGATCGAAGAGGCGTTTGCCGGCATTCGGTTTCCACCGACCGATCGGATCGTCTTCTGGTTGGTGATGGGCGCGCTGATCTGGCCGAGCCTGCGGCCGAGCCGCTGGGCGACTCGTCTTGTCGGCTCGTTCCCTGAAACGAGCGACCGGATGCTGCCAGAATTTCCGATCGCATCGGTCCTGATCTCGCTCGGCTTGTTCAACCTGCTATTCGCGATCCAGAACGGCCTCGATCTCGCGTTTTTATGGAGCGGCGCGCCGCTGCCCGGCGGCGTCACGCTCGCAGACTACGCGCATCGCGGCGCCTATCCGTTGATCGCCACCGCGCTTCTCGCCGGCCTGTTCGTGCTGATGACGATCAGGCCCGGGACGGCCACGGCCGCCAGCCGCACGATCCGTCGCCTGGTGATGCTGTGGGTGGCGCAGAACCTGCTGCTCGTCGCCTCCTCGATGCTGCGGACCTGGGATTATATCGAGGCATTCTCGATGACCCGGCTTCGGATCGCGGCGCTGATGTGGATGGCCCTCGTCGCCATCGGCCTCGTGCTGATCGTGTGGCGGGCGCTCGCCGGGCGCAGCGCGCGCTGGCTGATCAACGGCAATGCGTTCGCGGCGCTCGTCTTCCTCGCGATCGGCAGCATCGTCGATCTGGGCGCGGTCGCGGCGATGTGGAACGTGCGCCACGCTCGCGAGCTGACGGGTGCGGGCCCCGCGCTCGATCTCTGCTATCTGGATCGGCTCGGCTCGTCGGCGCTCCCGGCCTTGCTGGATCTGGAGCAGCAGCCGATTGCGCCATCGCTCCATGATCGCGTTCGCCGGGTTCGTGAGGACGTGATGACGGGCCGGCCGGGGTGGAACGAAGACGGGCTGGTAGCGGCGCAAGCCGATTGGCGGCGCTGGACGTGGCGCGGCGCGCGCCGGCTCGCACAGGCGCGGGCAATCCTGGGCGACGAAGCAATTCACGCCGCGGCGATCCCTGCGGGCGCAACCATCGCGTGCGATGGCAGCATCGATTTGCCCAAGCCGCCGCCTTCCGCCCCATTGACCGGAACGGCCCGACCGTGATCCTGTGCCCCATGCCTCGCACCATCCTGGTCGCGGACGATGATCCGCATATCCGCCAATTGCTGGTGTTCGCGCTCGGCAAGGCCGGTCTTGAGACGATCGAGGCGGCCGATGGCGAAGAGGTGCTGAACCGAGTCGAGATCCATCGGCCCGATCTGATCGTGCTCGATATCAACATGCCGCGAATGGACGGGATCGAAGTCTGCCGGCGGCTCCGCGCCGACGGCGATCTGCCGATCCTCTTTCTCTCGTCGCGCGATGACGAGATCGACCGGATCATCGGCATCGAGCTCGGTGCTGACGATTATGTCACCAAGCCCTTCTCCCCGCGCGAGGTGGTGGCCCGGGTGATGGCGATCCTGCGCCGCGTGGCCGGCCATCCCCCGCAGGTCGATCGCGCGACGGGGGAAATCCGTCACGGTCACCTGGTGCTCGATCCCGATGGGTGGGAGGCATCATGGGACGGGCAGCCGGTGTCGCTTACGGTCACCGAGTTCGGTATTCTTCGCACGCTCGCCGCGATGCCATCGAAGGTGTTCAGCCGCGATTCGATCATCGATCGGCTGCGCGGACCCGGCTTTGCGCTGACCGAGCGCACGATCGACAGCCATGTCCGCAATCTCCGCGCGAAATTCGATGTCGTGGGCGCAAGGGACCTGGTCGAGACACGGCCGGGCATCGGCTATCGCATCGGCTCGTGCGGGGCGTGATCGAATCGATCAAGGCGCCGATCCGGCGCCGCTGGCCGCGCTTGAAGTTGCGGACGATCCTGTTGATCACGCTCGTCTTCGTCGCCGCCCTTCCCGGAATCGGCGCCTTGTTCCTGCGGGTTTATGAAAACACGCTGGTCCGCCAGACCGAAGCCGAGCTCGTCGCGCAGGGCGCGGCGCTCGCCGCCGTCGCGGCCGCCGATTGGCCGCCGCTTGCCGGCCGGCCAAAGCCGCCGATCGACGAAGCAGGGCCACCCTCCAGCGGCATGCTGTCCACGATCGATCTGCGCACCACGCCGGTCCTGCCCGAGCGTCCCGCGCCTGTCCCGATCGCTGGCGCCGCCACCCCCGCGTCACTTCGGGCCGCCGCGCGCCTCGCGCCCGTCCTGCGCGCGACGGCTCGAACGACACTCGCCTCGATCATCCTGCTGGACGATCGCGGCCGCATTCTTGTCGGACCCGATCCCGGCGACGCGTTTCGCGGCCTTCCCGAAGTCACCGCGGCGCTGGGTGGCCGCGCCGATACGGTATTGCGCCGCAACGCCGCGTACCGCGCTCATTATGCGCTCGAATGGCTGAGCCGGGCGTCCGATTTGCGAATCCATTACGCCCGCCCGGTGATCGTGGATGGCCGCGTAGCCGGCGTGCTCTTGCTATCGCGATCACCGCGCGCGCTGTTCCGGGGACTTTACGACGATCGCGGCAAGATTTTGTTCGGCATCGCCGCGATCTTCGCCACGCTGGTGCTGCTCAGTGGCTTGCTCTCGCGCGGCATCGCCCAGCCGATCGAATCGCTGAGCGAGGCGACTCGCCAGGTCGCCCGCGGCGCCGGTTCGATCCCTGCCCCACCGCAGACAGCCGCCATCGAAATTCAGGCGCTTTACGCCGATTTCGCCGTCATGGCCGATGCGATCGCCCGCCGCTCCCGATACCTGCGCGATTTCGCGCACGCCGTGAGCCACGAGTTCAAGACGCCGCTCGCCAGCATCCGGGGGACGATCGAAATCCTCGAAGATCACGGCCCGGCGATGAGCGCCGCGGAACGACGCCAATTCCACGCCAATATCGCGCAGGACGCAGCACGGCTTGATCGCCTCGTCGTGCGCCTGCTTGATCTTGCGCGTGCCGACATGACGGAAATCGACACGGCGGCGTCGAGCGATCTTGCCTCGGTCGTCCACCGGGTTGCGGACGCCTATCGCGCCACTGGCATCGCCGTAACGGTCGATTTGGCTGAAGCGCTTCCGCCGATCGCCTTGCCCGGCGCGATGCTGGAAACGATCCTCGACAGCCTGATCGACAACAGCCGGCAGGCCGGTGCGACACGGATCGATCTTCACGCCCACCTGTCCGGTAGCCGGATCGAATTGGCCGTGGCGGATGACGGACCGGGCATTCCGGCCGGCGACCGCGCGCGCATCTTCGAGCCGTTCTTCACCGCGCGTCGTGCTTCGGGGGGAACCGGCCTCGGCCTGCCGATCGCGCGTTCGCTGCTATCCGCGCATTACGGATCGATCGAACTGAGCGACTCCCCTTCGGGCGCAACCTTCATCCTGCAGCTTCCGCTCCGCGCGTGACGACAAACGCTTCGGTCGCGCGGCTATTGCCCGGCTTCGACGCACGCTCTAAGCGCGGATCAGCGCGGAGAGGTGGCCGAGTGGTTTAAGGCAGCGGTCTTGAAAACCGCCGTGGGTTCACGCTCACCGTGGGTTCGAATCCCACCCTCTCCGCCATTTCGGCAGATCAACCGAGTGAGACCCTGGTCAATCCCGGCGCAGCGTTTCGTCCAGATCGACCAGCGTTTCGAACTCGTCGTCGTCGAGAGCCGTCAGAAATTGCGCGCCAGCCAGGAAATCGTCCGCCCATACCACCGTCGCGGCGCGTGCGCCGACGATCGGCAGGGTCAGCCAGATCACCGTTCCCCGCTTGAGCGCCGAATAGGTCTGCAGCCGCGCGCCGTGTTGCGATAGATCGACGACCTTGCACAGCGCGCGCTGCAGCCCGTCATTGCCGATCCGCGCAGCGATCGAGACCGGTGCTCGCTCGCTGCGCCGTCGGCCGGCGATTGGCGCTGCTGGTTCGATTTCGGCGGCGAGCATCGTTCGGTTCCTCACGCTAACACGCGAGAAACGCTACGCCGCCAAGGTTAACGCGCCGTCAACGACGACGCGCCGACCGTCTTACTTCTTGCCGAGGGTGAGCCCACCGAAACGCTTGTTGAAGCGTGCGACCTGACCGCCCGAATCGAGCAGGCGCTGATTGCCGCCGGTCCAGGCCGGATGCGCCAGCGGATCGATGTCGAGCGTCATCGTGTCGCCCTCGCTGCCCCAGGTGGAGCGCGTTTCGAACACGGTGCCGTCGGTCATCTGCACCTTGATCATGTGATAATCGGGGTGGGTATTCTTCTTCACGTCACATCTCCGGGATTGGCTGGTTTCCGACCAGCCGGAAGCGCGCGCCCTTACATGGCGCATCGGCAATTGGCAACCTCGGGCAATCAGCCCTTTGGCGGATCGGCGATCATCGCGGTGAAATTCGCCTCCGCCGCGAGTTGGCCGTCGATGGTCGCCCGGCCAGCGAACTTGCAGACGCTCGCGCGCTTTTGCACGAACTCGACTTCAAGCTTCAGCAAGACGCCCGGCTCCACGGGCTTGCGGAACTTCGCGCCGTCGATCGCCATGAAATAGACCAGCTTGCCGGAACCGGCGAGGCCCAGGCTCTCCACCGCGAGCACGCCGGCGGCTTGCGCAAGCGCTTCGACGATCAGCACGCCGGGCATGATCGGACGTCCGGGGAAATGCCCCTGAAAGAAGCCCTCGTTGATCGTCACCGCCTTGATGGCCGTGATCGACCGGTCGAGAACGATGTCCTCGACCCGATCGACCAACAGCATGGGGTAGCGGTGCGGCAGAGCCGCCATCACCCGGCCGATATCCATCGGCCCCGTGTGGCGGTTGCTGCCGGTATCGCCCTCGCTCACCGGCCCGAAGGCTGCTGCGCTGCGGGAGCCGCCGCGGCCGGCGCTGCCTGCGCCTGCTGCTGGCCGGGCTGCCAATTGGCCGGCGGCGTCACGCTGACGGGCGCCGTCACGAGGCGATCGATTTCCGCCGTCACGGCGCTCGTCACGTCGGCCGACGGATCGGCAACGAACGTCGCCTCGGGGCGAAGCAGCACGGTGATACGGCGCTGCTTGACGACGTTCTGGACGGCCTCGTCCTCATGGCTGCTGATCTGTTCGATCGCATAGGCCTTGGCGCGGCTGAACGGCAGCGACAGGCGCTGCAGCTCCGCTTGAGCCGACTGTTCCTTGGCCTGCAGCGCGCGCAGGGCCGCGGGGTTGGAAGTCTGCGCGGCTTGCGCTTCCTGCTGCGAAATCTGCCCGTCCTTGTTGGTGTCGAGCGGGGTAGCGGCAGTCCTGATTTCGGCGGCAAGCGCCGTCTGGCGCGCCTGCGCCTGGGCGATCTGCGTCTTGTAGGTCGTCTGGATCGCCGCGGCGGCGGTCTTCCATGCGTTGGAGTTGCCGATCGCCGCATCGGGATCGAGCACCGCCACGCTCTGCGCGCTGGCCGGCGTCGCGGCTGCGATCAGGCCGGGGGCGGCCACTGCGGCCGCCAGAAGGAACTTGGAGAAATAGGTCATCAGTATTGAGCCCCTACGTTGAAGGTGATGAGTTTCTTGTCGTCGCCCGGTTGCGTCACCAGCGCCTTGGCGAGGTCGATGCGAAGCGGACCAAACGGCGAAGTCCAGTTGACGCCGATGCCGATCGAGACGCGCGGCGCGGCGGTATTGCCGAGGAACTGCTCCTTGAATGGCGCGATGGTCTGGCCCAGCGCGGTATTGGCGGCGACACCGTTGCACGCGCCAGAGGAGTCCGGGATGCCCGCTGCGCACGTCGTCGTGGCGATCGTGCCGTCGGCCAGCGAGTAACCATAAAGCGGATTGCCCGAGGCGTCCTTCTGCGCAACGAACAGCGAGTCATAAACCGTCTGCCCCGTCGTGGCGTCGACGTGCGACGGGAATGTCGCTGTCGGCAGAGGCTTCTTCAGGCCGAACAGCGAACCGACATCGACATAGATCGACGGCCGCAGCCCGAGATCGGAAGCGCCAGCGCCTAGCGGCAGTTCGAGCTCCAGATGGCCGAGATAATAGGCCCGGCCGCCCAGCGCGTCGTCGGCGATCGAATTCTTGTCGGTGGACAGCACCTGGAGGCCGGTCGTCGAGTCAGTGGTGTACGGCGTGCGCGTTACGCGCGGCCCGATCCCGCGAATGTCGAAACCGCGGAACTGCGGCTCGCCTAGCAGGAAGCGATCGGTGATCCGCACCTTGTCGATGCCCGGCCCCGGATCCTTCTCCAGCGAGGCGATCCAGCCGCCTTCACCGCGCGCCGACAGCACGAAGCCGCTGCCCAGGCCCCAGTAATGCGCATAGTCCGCCCGGGTGCGAATATAGCGGACGTCGCCCCCAAGGCCGGCAAAATCCTGATTGAACGTCATCTGCGTGCCGGCGGTCGGCCGCAACTGATTGTTGAGGCTGCTGTAGATCAGCGAATAGCCGACCGACGACGTCCATCGATTACCGATCGAATCGCATAGATATCGGCCGGCGAGCAGCGGATCGCAGGTGCCGTTAGTATAATAGGTCGACTTATCGAGACCGACCTGATCGTAGGACAATTGATATCGCGCGGCGAGCGACCAATATTCGGTCAGCGGAATACCCGAACGGATCTGGAAGCCGGTCGATGTATTGCTGTACGTCGTCTCTCGGCTGTTGCCGATATAATTGAACGCGTTGTAATCCCGCCGGAACACGTCGCCGCCCAGCGCCACGCTCTTGTCGAACAGATAGGGTTCGGTGAAGCCGAGATCGATCGATTTCGAATAATAGGACCAGCTGACGTTGGCGCGCAGTTCCCGGCCCTTGCCGCGGAAATTGTGCTGCGTCACGCCGCCCTGGATGATGAAGCCTTCCAGATCGGAATAGCCGGCGGAAAGCTGTAGCTCGCCGGTGGATTTTTCCTCCAGATTGGCCTGCAGGATCACGCGGTCGGGCGCCGATCCCTGAACCTGCTTCAGCTCGAACTTGTCCTGGAAATAGCCCAGCGAATTGATGCGATCCGACGAGCGCTTCACCTGGAAGGTGTTGAACGCATCCCCTTCGGCCACGCGCATTTCGCGGCGGATGACCTTGTCCTGCGTCTGCGTGTTGCCGTTGATGTCGATCTTCTCGACATAGGTGCGCTTCGCCTCGCCGATATGGAAATTGATGTCCATCGTCTGCGTGTCGCGGTCCGGGGTGAATTCCGGATCGACGTTGGCAAAGGCGTAGCCGAACAGGCCGGCCGTCTTGGTAAGGTTGTCGACGGCGTCTTCCACCTGCTTGGCGTTGTACCAATCGCCCTTGTGGAACGGCAGCGTCGCCGCCAGCCGCTTGCCGTCGAAATCGCGGATGTCGCTATCCACGGTCACATCGCCGAACTTGTAGCGCTTTCCTTCCTCGATCACGTAAGTGATGATGAAGTTCTTCTTGTCCGGCGTCAGCTCGGCGACCGCCGATGTCACGCGGAAATCGGCATAGCCTTCGGTCAGGTAGAATTGACGCAGCTTCTGCTGGTCATAGGCCATGCGATCCTGATCGTAGCTGGTATTCGGGCTCAGGATCGTCAGCAGGCGCGCTTCCTTGGTGGCCATCTGCTTCA
The DNA here is from genome assembly GCA_051960335.1 of Sphingomonas sp. Lineage (GTDB taxonomy): Bacteria > Pseudomonadota > Alphaproteobacteria > Sphingomonadales > Sphingomonadaceae > Sphingomonas. The sequence goes on along the minus strand of JBQCEK010000223.1, from coordinate 2,036 downwards.
GCAGCTTGCCGTCCTTGAACGCGTGGTTGCCGATGATGTTGATCTGGCGAACCTTGGACTTCGGCCCCTCGCTGATGTCGAACACCACATCGACCCGATTCTGGTCGAGCGACACCATCTCGGGCTGGACGTTCGCGGCAAAGCGCCCTTCGCGGCGATACAGCTCAAGGATGCGCGACACATCCTGACGCACGGCGGTGCGCGTGAAGATCTGCCGCGGCGCGAGCTTGATCTCCTTGTTGATCTTGTCGGCCTTGAGGTGCTTGTTGCCCTCCAGGATCACCCGGTTGATCAGCGGGTTTTCCTTGACGTTGATGACGATATCGCCCGTCTGTACGCCATCGATCGACACGTCGGCGAAAAAGCCGCTGCCGTAGAGATCGCGAATCGCCTGGTCGAGCGTCGCATCGGTGTAGGTCTGGCCGACGCGCAGCTTGGTGTAGGAAAGCACCGTCTCGGATTCGATCCGCTCCGATCCCGACACGCGCAGCGTCTTGACGATATGGGTCACCGCCGGCGGCGCCGTCGGGGCGGCGAGCGCCTGTGCCGGAGACGGCGCGGCGGGCGCTGGCGCCGTTTGCGCCGATGCGATCGCCGGCAATCCCGACAGAATCGTGCCGGCTAGCAGCAAGGCCACGGCTCGGGGACCGAGCATAGAAGTGTTCGTTACTGTCACAGTCCCACCCTAAACGGAATCGTCATGCCGGAAACGGCGCGCCTGCCCTGCCCTAACCGCCTCAACCGATCAACCCGGCGAGGTTCTTCCAAAGCCCGAAAGATCCCAGATCGTTGAAAGTCACCACCAGGATCAGCGCCACCAACGCCGCCAAACCGCCGCGAAACGCCCATTCCTGGGCCTCCGGCTGCAACGGACGACGCCGGACCGCTTCGATCGCATAGAAGAAAAGATGTCCGCCATCCAGCATGGGGACTGGCAACAAGTTGATGAATCCGAGATTAATCGAAACCATCGCGATCAGGGCAATAAAAGCCTGAATGCCAAGCGTCATCTGCTCGCCGGCGATCCGCGCCGTGCCGACCGGGCCGTTCAAGTCCTTGACGGAACGCCTGCCGCTGATGATCTGGCCAAGACCGTCGATCGTGGCGCGAACCAATTCGCCCGCCCGCCGCACGCCAACGATCGGCGCCTCGACAAGACTGACCGTGGTGAAAACCGGGTCGGTCGCCTCGACGCCGAGCTGACCGATCACGAAATGATTGCCGAAGCGATCCCGCTGCTCCACGCTGCCGAGCACCGCAGGCAGCGCAATCGCCTTCCCGCCACGGACCACATCGATTTCAACCTGCTCGCCGGGCCGCAACACGACATAGCGCGCCAGTCCATCGAACGTGGCGAAGGAGCGCCCGCCAATGGAGGTGATGCGATCGCCCGTCTGGAGCCCGGCGACCTGCGCGGCGCTGCCCGGCATCACGCCGCCGACGATCGTCGGCGTGCGGCTGTCGCCATAGGCATAGGCAAAGCCGGCGAGAATCGCGATGGCGATCAGGAAATTGACGAAGGGGCCGGCGAACACGATGATCGCGCGCTGCCACACCGGCTTCGCCTGGAATGTCTTAGCCCGTTCGGCGGGCGGCAGCGCGAGCCATTCGGCGGTCGGCGCGCTTGCCGGGTTCATATCGCCGGCGAAGCGGACGTAGCCGCCCAGCGGCAACCATCCGAGTTTCCAGCGCGTGCCGCGCTTGTCGGTCCAGCCCGCCACTTCCCGGCCGAAACCGATCGAAAAGGCTTCCGATTTCACGCCGAACAATCGGCCCGCGAAATAATGGCCAAGCTCGTGAAAAAACACCAGCGGACCGAGCACCAGCACGAATGCCAGCAGGCTGAACAGGATACCGGGGCTGTTGATCAAACGACGCAATCCTCTACACGCGTACGCGCTACCGCCCTGGCTTCTGCGTCCACTGCCAACACCGCGTCGAGCGACTCCGGTGCGGCGGGAAGGTAACGCTCAAGCGTATCGGCGACGATTGCGGCAATTTCGAGGAAGCCGATCCGTCCGTCAAGAAAGGCCGCA
>JBQCEK010000222.1:0-7159 GCA_051960335.1 Sphingomonas sp. | reverse complement strand
CAGGCGATCGGCGCTATACGTGCCCGTCGCCATCAACCGCATGGTCGCCCGCTTGCCGATCGCCTGATCGACCTTCGCCGTCGCCGCGACCTTGGTGAATTCGGGATCGGCGAGCGGCTGAGTGACTCGCGCGCCGAGCACGTCGAGCCCGCGCGACACCGAGCCGCTGATCGAAAAGACGTGGCGGACCCTGGCATCGGCATAACTGGCGGAGAGCCGCACGGCGCGCGTCCGTTCGCTGGCGATCAGATTGCCGAACGCGGCGTTGTCGCTGTTGAGCCCATCGATGCCGATGCTGACGTCGGCCGAGCGGTGGAAGCTGCGCACGACCGGGTAGGACAGGGTGGCGCCGGCGAATTTGGCGCGCCCGATCAACGGCACGTCGCGCGGCCGGGTTTCGAGATAGGCGGCGCTTTCGCTGAGCGTCAGGCCGCTGGCGGTGAGCGGCGCGCTGTAGCTCGCCGCGCCATATCGGAAGCGTTTGAAATCGGGGGCCGCCGATCCGGTGAGGCTCAGCTCGTCGCCGTCGATGCCGAGACCGTAGAAATGCGCGCCCGCATCCAGTTCGCCGTCGCCGAGCAGATCGAGCCCGCGATTGCTGTAGCCGAAGGTGAATTTGGTGCGCTTCTGCTTCGGCGTCACCGTCAGGTCCAGCGCGCCGGTGCCCTGCGGATCGGTCAATTGCGGCTTGATCGTGAGGCCCGGGATCGAGCGCATCAGCGTGAACTGCCGTTCCAGCGTGGCGCGGCGCAGCGGCTTTTCATCGAGCAGCGGCGCCATGCGCGCGGCAAGCAACGGATGCTTGTTCGCACGGCCCTTGATCGCGGCATGCGCGATGCTGCCTTCGACGAGGCGCACGCGGACCACGCCATCGGCAAAATCCTGCTGGGGGATCGATACGGTATAGAGCGCGACCGCGCTTCGGCCGTAAGCTTTTGACAGCGCGGCGGCGAGCTTCTGCAGCGTTTCGATCGAGGCCTTGCGGCCGAGGAAGCCGCGCGCGGCGCGCGCCACCGGGGCCGGGGCCTGAGTGCCGTCAAATGTGATGCCGGTGATCGTCATGTTTGGATTGCCGCTCGCCACCTTGGGCACGAGCGCCGGCGGCTGGGACGGGGGCAGGGGCGCAGGCGCGGGATGATCGATCCGGTTGCGATCGATCAGGATCGCGCCGCCCCGGTCCTGCGGGGCGGCCAGCGCCACCGCGAGGATCGCAGCGAACATCGCATTTCTCCAAAGAAGGTGCGGCGGCGACGGGCGCCGCCGCCGCGTCGAGGCTCAGTGCTTGCCAAGCAGGTTGGTGGCGCCGCCGAGCAGCCCGCCACCGTTGGCGTTCGTCCCGGTGTCGCCGAGCAGGCCGCCCGTCACGCCGGAAACCGTGCCGGTGACCGCGCCGACGGTCTGCCCGACCACGCCGCCGACGGCGCCGGACGCCCCGGCATTCGCGCCGCCGGTGCCGGCCGAAGCCGATCCGCCGGCCGTGACGCCGCCCATCAGCTTGCCAGTGACGCCGCTCAACAGGCCGCCGGTATTGGCAGCGCCGGACAGCGCGGTGGTGACGCCCTGGACGTTGACATCGACCAGGCCGGGGCCGCCGATATTGACCGCGGCGAGCTGACCCGCCGGGGTGGTCGGCGCAAGCACGCCGACACCGAGCAGCGACGAGCCATCGGGTGCGCCGATCACCTGTTCCTTGCCGAGATCGAGGCGAAGCACCTCACCGACCGCGCCGAGGCCGTTGACGAGCACGGACCTACCCTCGCCGAGATCGACGACCGACTGGCCGGCATCCTTCAGCACGGCGGTGACCGTGCCGGTGACAGGGTGAACGCCCGGCAGGATCGTATCGACGGTGGGTTCGAGCTTGGCGTGCAGATCGCCGACGCCGATCAGCGTGTTGCCCGCGCTGACGAGGACGGGCGATGCAGCGCCTGCGGGCGTTGTCGTTCCGCCGCCGCCACCACCGTTATCGGTGCCGCCGCCATTGCCGCCATTGCCTCCGTTGCCACCGTTGCCGCCATCGCCACCGGTGGCGGACCCGCCGCCACCGCCGTTGCCGATGGATGCGATGCGGGTCGTGCCAGTACTTGAACAAGCGGCGAGCGCCAATGCAGCGCCGGCGACAGTAGCCATCTTCAACATGCGATAGTTGATCGCGTACATGTCTCCTCTCCTTATCCGTTCACACCAAAAGGTGCACTATCTATCGTAAAGAGAGAAATTGATCTATTGTTCCAAGCTACTGTCAATTAAAGTTCCGTATTGGAGGTATTTAGTTGACGGTAACTATGATTAAGTCGTTTCAACTTAGGACGACCTTATAATGGACTTGGGGGTTGTTTCCCGATATGGGACAAACCGATTTGCTGGCGAAGCGCGAAAAATTGTTCGCCGCTGCCGTTGACGATGCTGATCACCGCGCACATATCCCGCCTGTTGGCACTCGCCGTTGGTGAGTGCCAGAAATCTGTCACATTGCTTTTTGAAGGAAAGGATGGCGCATGAACTTTCGTCCGTTGCACGATCGCGTTCTCGTTCGCCGCGTCGAGGCTGAGGAAAAGACGGCCGGCGGAATCATCATCCCCGACACCGCCAAGGAAAAGCCCCAAGAGGGCGAGGTTGTCGCCGCCGGTTCCGGCGCGCGCAACGAGGCCGGTGAGGTTCACCCGCTCGAGGTGAAGGCCGGCGACCGTATCCTGTTCGGCAAATGGTCCGGCACCGAGGTGAAGGTCGACGGCGAAGAGCTGCTGATCATGAAGGAAAGCGACATCCTCGGCATCGTCGAGGCGTAAGCTTCCCCATAACCGTCACTCTCGCGAAAGCGGGAGTCTCCCCATTACAGAAAGACCCCGGCCTTCGCTGGGGTGACGTTTGAAAGGAATAGCCAAGATGGCAGCCAAGGACGTAAAATTTTCGCGTGACGCGCGTGAGCGCATCCTGCGCGGCGTCGACATCCTCGCCGATGCGGTGAAGGTCACGCTCGGCCCCAAGGGTCGCAACGTCGTCATCGACAAGTCGTTCGGTGCCCCGCGCATCACCAAGGACGGCGTCACCGTCGCCAAGGAAATCGAGCTCAAGGACAAGTTCGAGAACATGGGCGCCCAGATGGTGCGCGAAGTGGCCTCGAAGACCAACGACCTCGCCGGTGACGGCACCACCACCGCGACCGTTCTCGCCCAGGCGATCGTTCGCGAGGGCATGAAGTCGGTCGCCGCCGGCATGAACGCGATGGACCTGACGCGCGGCATCGATCTCGGCGTCCACAAGGTCGTCGACGTGATGAAGAGCCGTTCGAAGAACGTCGCCGGCTCGACCGAGATCGCCCAGGTCGGCACGATCTCGGCCAATGGCGACAAGGAAATCGGCGAGAAGATCGCCGAGGCGATGGAAAAGGTCGGCAAGGAAGGTGTGATCACCGTCGAAGAGGCGAAGGGTCTCGAATTCGAGCTCGACGTCGTCGAAGGCATGCAGTTCGACCGCGGCTATCTGTCGCCCTACTTCATCACCAATCCGGAAAAGATGCAGGTCGAACTCAACGATCCGTACATCCTGATCCACGAGAAGAAGCTCAGCAACCTGCAGGCGATGCTGCCGATCCTGGAAGCCGTCGTCCAGTCGGGTCGTCCGCTGCTGATCATCGCCGAGGACATCGAAGGCGAAGCGCTGGCTACCCTGGTCGTCAACAAGCTGCGCGGCGGCCTGAAGGTCGCGGCCGTCAAGGCGCCTGGCTTCGGTGATCGTCGCAAGGCGATGCTCGAGGACATCGCGATCCTGACCAAGGGCGAGATGATCTCGGAAGACCTCGGCATCAAGCTCGAGACCGTGACGCTCAACATGCTGGGCCAGGCCAAGCGCGTGACGATCGACAAGGACAACACCACCATCGTCGATGGCGCCGGTGATGCCGAGGCGATCAAGGGCCGCACCGAGGCGATCCGCCAGCAGATCGAGAACACCTCCAGCGATTACGACCGTGAGAAGCTCCAGGAGCGTCTCGCCAAGCTCGCCGGTGGCGTTGCCGTGATCAAGGTCGGCGGCTCGACCGAGGTCGAGGTGAAGGAGCGCAAGGACCGTGTCGACGATGCGCTGCACGCCACGCGCGCGGCCGTTGAAGAGGGCATCGTCCCCGGCGGCGGTACCGCGCTGCTCTACGCCACCAAGGTCCTCGAGGGCCTGAAGGGCGCGAACGACGACCAGAGCCGCGGCATCGACATCGTCCGCAAGGCGATCGAAGCGCCGCTTCGCCAGATCGCGCAGAACGCAGGCTTCGACGGCGCCGTCGTCGCCGGCAACCTGCTGCGCGAGAATGACGAGACCAAGGGCTTCAACGCCGCGACCGACGTGTACGAGAATCTGGTTGCGGCCGGCGTGATCGATCCGACCAAGGTCGTTCGCACCGCGCTTCAGGATGCGGCCTCGGTCGCCGGCCTGCTCGTCACCACCGAAGCCGCCGTCAGCGAGCTGCCGGAAGACAAGCCGGCGATGCCGATGGGCGGCGGCGGCGGCATGGGCGGCATGGGCGGCATGGACTTCTGATTTTGGACCGGGCCAGCGGTGCTGGCCCGGACACAAAAAAATATAGGAAGGCAGACCGGGGCGTAGCCACGGTCCCGTCCGACGAGCCCCGGCTTCGCCGAGGCCGATCCAGACCGAACCGTCGTCCAGCACGACGCACAGAATCGGGCCGGAGGGAGCAATCTCTCCGGCCCTTTTTTGCGTCCGCCTTGTTAATCGGAGATATTCCCGCCGCGATACGTTGTCGCCGCGATCAACCGGGAGATGTCACATGCGCCGATCGATGCTGCTCATGGCCTCGATGTCGGGGATATTCCTGGCGGGAAGCGCGTGTTCGGCGACGCCGCAGGGCGTTTCGCAAAATACCGATGCCGGGGCTAAGCCGGTGCCGACGGTGCCCGAGAATGCGCCGGTCGCCACCTTCAAGAACGTGCCCGCCACCACCGGCCGGGCCAATCTTCCCGAATCCAGTCCGCCGTTCGCGATCGACACGATCGGCCGGTTCGACGCGCCGTTCGCAATGGCGTTCCTGCCCGACGGCCGGCTGCTGGTGACGGAGAAGGCCGGGCATCTGAAGCTGCGCGCGGCGAACGGCGACGTGAGCGACATCGCCGGGGTGCCGGCGGTGGCGCGAGGCGGGCAGGGCGGGCTGCTCGATGTCGCGGTCGCGCCCGATTTCGCGACCAGCCGCATGATCTACCTGTCCTATGCCGAGCCGGGTGATCCGGGCAGCGCGCTGGCGCTCGCCCGCGGCAGGCTGGACGGCGCGGCGCTGCGGGATGTCGCGGTGATCTGGCGCTCGGGCGAGAACGGACCCGGCGGCCAGTTCGGCGCCAACATCCTGTTTGCCCCCGATGGCAAATCGCTGTTCCTGTCTTCGGGCGAGCGGCAGCGCTTCACGCCGGCGCAGGACCCCAAACAGGCGCTCGGCAAGATCCTGCACCTGACGCTCGATGGCAAGGCGGCGCCGGGCAATCCGATGTATGCCAAGGGCGGGGTCGAAGCGATGACGTGGACCAGCGGGCACCGCAATCCTTACGGCATGGTGTTCACGCCCGACGGCCGTTTCTGGGAAGAGGAGATGGGCCCGCGCGGCGGCGACGAGCTCAACCTGATCGAGCCGGGCAAGAATTACGGTTGGCCGCTAGTTTCGAACGGCGACAATTATTCGGGCCAGCCGATCCCCGATCACCCCAGCCGCCCCGATTTCGCCGCGCCGGCGCTGTGGTGGAACCCGTCGATCTCGCCCGGCGGGATGATCGTCTATTCAGGCGCGATGTTCCCGCAATATAAGGGTAATCTGTTCATCGGCGCGCTCTCGGGCAAGGCACTGATCCGCGTGACGCTGAACGGCGACAAGGCCACAGCGGCCGATCAATGGGACATGGGAACGCGAATCCGCGATGTCGCCCAAGCGCCTGACGGCGCGATCTGGCTGTTGGAAGATGGCGGCAAGGGCGCCGGCGGGCGATTGATGCGTCTGACGCCGAAGAGCTAATCGCGCGCAATCAGATAGTTCATGCGCGCCGCCGCGATCGGCTTGGCGCGATCATCCTGCCAGGCGCACGCCTCGACATTGGCGACTCGGCTGCCGAGCCGAGTGACGATCCCCTGCGCGAAGGTGCGCTTTTCGCGGCCGCCGCGCATGTAATCGACCGTCACGTTGATTGGCTTGATCCGGCCGCCGCCCTCCGCCTCCAGCGCATGTTGCAGCGCGACGATCGCCGCCATTTCGAGCAGCCCGCCGATCGCGCCGCCATGCAGGAAGCCGGGCCGGCCGAGCACATCGTGGCCGAACGGCATGACGAGGCAGGGCGCGCCATCCTCGCCCTGCTCGATCGAGAGACCCAGGATATCGGCATAAGGCGGCAGCTTCATGGCTGCGCCTCGAGGAACATATAGGTGCCCGCGACATGCGCGAGAGGATCGGCCGGATCGCCGTCATGCGCCTGGCCGCGAATGAACGCGATCGACCGCGTTATCCGGTAGCATTCGCCGCGGCCGATCACCGTTCTGCCGGGCGTCGCCGGGCGCAGATAATCGATCCTGAGATCGAGCGTCGCCTGCGCGCGAAACTGGCCGAGCCTGGTCCAGATCGCCATGCTGGTCGCCATGTCCATCATCGTCAGGATCGGGCCGGAGGCGATCACGCCGCTGGCCGGATCGCCGATCTGCGCGGGATCGTAGGGCAGCGCCAGCTCGACCCAATCGGGCCCATGCGCGTGATAGCCAAGGCCCAGCCGGCCGCCATGGCCGCCGGTGCCGCGGCGCAGGAAGCGTTCGGGATCGAAGGGGGGAAGCGCGTGATCCGGCATGTCGCTCCGCCGCTTACACGCCGGCGCGGCGCGCGCAAGCCAAGTCGCATTTCAGGCCGTGATCGGTGCGCGGTCAGGCGATGTCTCCAAAACGGATGCGATCGGCGCTTCGACCGCCGGCGCTTGCGCTAGGAGGGCGCCGAGACGATGGCGCGCTTGTGCCGGGTTGTTCGACCCGATCCGGCCGAGCCTTCGCGACGATTGGTGTCGATAGTCAGCGTATCGATAATCAGCGACCCGCGAACCTTCGTCCGCTGGCGGGCCGCGGCCTTCAAGGTCGTGGGCCCGCCGGCGAACCATCCAACCGCGGCATTGAAGCGCAGTGCAACGCC
>JBQCEK010000221.1:0-3794 GCA_051960335.1 Sphingomonas sp. | reverse complement strand
CGGCATTTCTGCGCGCGAAATCCGCCAGGCGATCAAGTCGCGCCGGCTTCGCGATCAGTTTTTCGACCGCGGTCTGTTCGAAGATCCCGCCTGGGACATGCTGCTCGATCTGTTCGCGGCCGAGCTTGAGGACGTCGCCGTGTCGGTGTCCAGCTTGTGCATCGCGGCGGCCGTCGCCCCGACTACGGCGCTCCGGTGGATCGCCAAGCTCACCGACGCCGGCCTGCTCGAACGCCGCCCCGATCCATTCGACAAGCGTCGCGCCTACATGTCCCTCGGCGAACCGGCGCGGGCGGGCCTTAATGGCTATTGCGCCGCCGTGCGCAACGCCGGCCTGGCGATCGCCTGACGCTTGCCGAGGCGCGTCGCTTCTGGCAAGCGCTGCGCGGTCGGGCGGTTAGCTCAGTTGGTAGAGCATCTCGTTTACACCGAGAGGGTCGGCGGTTCGAGACCGTCACCGCCCACCATCGCAGCGTTTCATAAACGCTCGCAACATCCTTGAAAACCCCGGAAATCTGCGGTATTTTACGAAGTGTAAGGTCCATCAGGTCCTAGCGCATTCCATCGATGCTCACCACTTTGGGGGCACCGACGGGGGCATTGCGAGGGGCCTCTGAGAAAAGGCCCCCACGCATGCCGCTGACCGATTTTTCCATTAGAAATGCCAAGCCTCGCGACAAGGCTTACAAGCTCGGTGATTCGGGGGGACTGTATCTCCAGGTTCAGCCGTCGGGCGGAAAGCTGTGGCGCCAGAAATACCGCGTCGATGGCCGCGAGAAGAAGCTCTCGTTCGGTGCATATCCAGACGTTTCGCTCAGTGAGGCTCGGAAGCGCCGCGACGAGGCGCGAGTTCAGCTCGCCGCGGGGAAGGACCCTTCGCGCGAAAAGCAGCTGGAGAGGATTCGAGCGCAGAATAGCGCGCGCAACACCTTCGGTGAGATTGCCGCCGAATTTCTCGAAAAGCGCGACCGCGAGGGCATGTCGGCAGCGACTGTCGAAAAGAGCAGATATTATGTTTCTCGCCTGGGGCCGGCGCTGGCGCGCCTTCCCATCTCCGAAATCACCACGCCCGAGATTTTGGCAGCGCTCCGGAAAATCGAGGCGAAGGGCAATTACGAAACGGCGCGGCGGGTGCTGCAACTGTCCGGGCGGATCTTTCGATACGCGGTTGCCACCGCTCGGCTCACGCTCGATCCGACACGTGATCTACGTGGTGCGCTGACCGCGCCACAGTCGAAGCATTTCGGCGCTATCATCGATCCGCAAGGCGCGGGAGCGCTCTTACGCGCGATCGACGGCTATGAAGGCCAGGAACTAACGAAGCTCGCCATGCAGCTCGCGCCGCACGTATTTGTCCGGCCTGGCGAAATGCGACATGCCGAGTGGCACGAGGTTGATCTTGATGCAGCGGTCTGGTCGATCCCGATCGAGAAAATGAAGATGCGGCGAGCGCATCATGTGCCCCTGTCGCGGCAAACGATCGAGCTGTTCAGAAAGGTCGCCGCGATTTCTGGTCCGTCCGGCTATGTTTTTCCATCGGTCCGCACCCCGCAGCGTCCGATGAGCGAGAATACCGTCAACGCGGGGCTTCGGCGTCTCGGCTTTTCTGGCGACGAAATGACGGCGCACGGCTTTCGCGCGATGGCCAGTACGTTGCTCAATGAGTCGGGCCGTTGGTCGGCAGACGCGATCGAGCGCGCCTTGGCGCATGGCGACGCTGATCGGGTACGATCCGCCTACCATCGCGGAGCCCACTGGCAGGAGCGCGTCGAAATGGCGCAGTGGTGGTCTGACTATCTGGACCAGCTCAAGGAAGGCCGGGAGGTCATCGGGGACGTTTCGTGATGGCTGCAAATCGCTAGCACCGAATTTGATCGGAACCTGATTGGTGCCGGCGGGGGGCGCTTAGATCATAGCGAACGAATATAGCCCCGGAGGATGTCGACCGTTGCGGTCAGCCCTGTCGCCTCCATTGTGATCAAGAGCCGGTCTGGCGTCATTTCCGGCTTTCGGAAGCTTTCGCGCATGCGTCGGATTGCAGCCACGGCCCGGCCAGGATCAAGGGCGATGGTATCAGCAATGAAGTCATCGGCGGACCGAGCTTCGATGTTGAGCGGTCCTAGGACCCCGGCCGGGAAGTCTTTCAGATTGTCGGTTACGATCGTTGCGGCTTGGGTCTTCATAGCGGCGGCGAGAACGTGAGCGTCTTTAAGGTCGGGCAAACCGCCGCAGACCTTCAAAAGGTCGTCGAAATCACTGACCAAGGCATCGTCAAACGCCTCTTCCATTCGCGACCGCTGGCGCGCCGCCTGCCCGTCCGGATCGCGTGAGCCCCGGGTTGCAAATATACCGGCCAAGGCTTGTTCGGTTTCGTCGAGAACCTGGACCGACCAGCGGAGGCGAAAGAATTCCGCCTCCGCGAGCGTCAGAAGGAGATTGCGCTTGAGAACGCCGACGAGGGCGCAAGCATCGAGGAACGCGGTGTAGCGATTGGCGAACAAATCTCAGAGCAACTCCGCATCGGCCTCGGCCATCTCGGCCAGGGCCTTGCGCCGCTTGTCGTCCCGTGCGCGCTTGTACGCAAACAGGTCTTCCGCCTTGATCCTGCGATGACGGCCGACGAGCGTGTGCTCGATCTCCCCTTTGTCGATCAATGAAATCAGATAAGGACGCGACACGTTCAGGACGTCGGCCGCCTGCTGCGTGGTGAGCATCTGGCTTACCGGCACCAGCGTCACCGTGTCACCGCGCCCAACATGACGAAGAAGCTCCATCAGCAGGTTGGACAATGCCGGCGTCAATGTGATCTCTGCCGCCTGCTTGTCGTCATCGAGCACACGGAGCTTGGCATCGCCCGCAGCATGGGCAGCGATGATCTGGCGAAGCTGATTGGCCGCCGCCTTCTCGCTCGCCGAAGGCAGGCGGGCGTCGAGTTCCTCGGCGAAGGCTGGCACGGTCATGGCTTTTCCTCCGGCGGCGTTCCTATGCGACAATCGAAATAAGCGCAATAAGTGAAATATTCGAAAGCCGGTTTGGTTCCCGTTTGCGGTTACTGACTCTCGCTCCTTGTAAAGGCCAGTGCGGCACTGAAGCGCGGCTATTTTGAGCCGGCGGTCTCGTAAAACATGGGATTGCGCATCCATTCGTTGATCGCCGACTCCCGCCAGCCCGCGCAGCGCTCCGCGATCCGCACCTGTCGAGGAAACGTTCCGGCCTCGATCTTGCGGTAAAGCGTCGAGCGGCTGAGCCCAGTACGGTCGAGCACTGTGTTGAGCCTGAGGATGCGGTCGGGCGTGTCAGTCATGACGTGATCCAATCTGGTCTGTGGTGAGGTCCGACCGGCAGAATTGGTCCTCTTGTCGCTGGCGCAAGGGGGCCGATGCCGGGCGTCACCCAACGGTTACCGGGGTGCATCACGAAGGTGCCCTTTGCTTCCAGGACCAAGCCGGCTTCGGCGTCTCCCGCCGATGGCGCGATCGCGCTCTACGTCGCGGGCGCGCCGCCGGGCCGCGGGCGCGTCCCGGTCCATGCGGATGAAGATCGTCTGACGCGTTGGCCGGTGCTGCGCGCCGGCATGCGGGCACCCGCTTCGGCGGGTGGCGTCTGGCGCTGACCGCGCGTCGATCTGGCGAGGTGGGCGTCGCTGCCCTCTAGTCCCGCCGCGGCGTGCCGCAACCCCGGCTGCGCCGGGGTCCTCCATTGCATTTCGGCCCTTCGGGTGCGGCCCGCCTTAGTCGGCGGGATCGCCGGTCCGCTCCTGCCGCCCCCTCGCCATTCCGGCGCCGGTTGCGGTT
>JBQCEK010000220.1:0-6200 GCA_051960335.1 Sphingomonas sp. | reverse complement strand
CCGCCAGCGGCGGCAGCGGCACCCGGCGCGGCGCCATCGACCTCGACCGCGATCCGCTGCGGACCATCGAGCATGAAACTGGCGGCGGCGGCGACGCTCTGATCGAAGGTGATGACGATCCGGTCGCGCTTCACCGTGATGCGATCGACCGACGACGCCAGGCCGGGAGTGCCGGAAAACCAGCAGACCAACAAGGCGAGGAAGAACGGCACGCGAGCGTAATGCCGCGCCGGTGCCGCGCCGGTCCAGCAAAAAGGCATCGGGAGGAAATCCCTGGTGAACGATCCACTGGTGATCGCGGGATTAACGCTGATCGCCTTACGGCGGCGTGAAAGCGATTAGTTAACGGCGCTTTTTGTTCATCGATCGCGGCGCGGCCGTAACGATCTGCCGGTTGCCGCCCGCGACAACGGGTGCTAGGCACGCCCGACCGGTCATGGCGGCGGAATCCGCCAACCCGGCAAAAATCGGCCACCGCAAATCGCGGGACGGCCCTTCAGGTTGAAACTCGCATGCCGCATTTCCCGCCCCGTTCGATCCGCCCGGCCTTCGCCGGCGGCGGCGCGACCGTGGGCGGAGTCCCGAGCTACGAATCCGGGCGTGCGCCGCGAGCAGAGGCATTCATCGCAACCAGCGCATCAGGCATCGGCGATCCGTTCGCCGGTCGGATCGCGCCCGCTTATCACGCGCGGCCGCCCGCCGCAGGCTGGCCGCCGCGCGTTCGGAGACTCATCAATGACCATGCGTATGCTGATCGACGCACGCCACCGGGAAGAAACCCGCGTGGCCGTCGTCAAAGGGAATCGAATCGAGGAATTTGATTTCGAAAGCGCCGAGCGAAAGCAGCTCAAAGGCAATATCTATCTCGCCAAGGTAACCCGCGTCGAACCCTCGCTTCAGGCGGCGTTCGTCGATTACGGCGGCAATCGCCACGGCTTCCTGGCGTTCAGCGAAATCCACCCCGATTATTATCAGATCCCCAAGGAGGATCGCGACGCGCTGCTGCGCGAAGAGGCCGAGCACGCCGCCGAAGAGGCCGCGCTGCGCGCCGAAAGCGACGAAGAGGCCGATGCGCTGACCGCCGATGGCGAGCTGCTCGACCGCTACGACGACGAGGCCGGCGGCCCCGAGGATGCCGATCACGTCGATGACGATGGCGATGGCGCGACGGAAGAAAGCGCCGACGAGGACGCGCCGCGCCGCGGCCGCGGCAAACGTCGCGGCAGCAAGGCCGACGCCGCCGCCGACGAGCTGCGCGAACGCCGCCTGAACCTGCGTCGCCGGTACAAGATCCAGGACGTGATCCGCCGCCGGCAAGTGCTGCTGGTCCAGGTCGTGAAGGAAGAGCGCGGCAACAAGGGCGCGGCGCTGACCACCTATCTGTCGCTGGCCGGGCGTTACTGCGTGCTGATGCCAAACACGTCGCACGGTGGCGGGATCAGCCGCAAGATTTCCAACGCCGGCGATCGCAAGCGGCTGAAATCGATCATGGCGGACTTGAAGCTGCCGTCGACGATGGGCTGCATCGTTCGCACCGCCGGCCTCAGCCGCACCAAGGTCGAGATCAAGCGCGATTTCGATTATCTCGCGCGGCTGTGGGACGAGATTCGCGAGAATACGCTCAAATCCTCAGCGCCGGCGCTGATCTACGGCGACAGCGATCTCATCAAGCGCGCGATCCGCGACATCTACAATCGCGACATCGATGAAGTGATCGTCGAGGGCGAAGACGGCTATCGCCACGCCAAGGACTTCATGAAGCTGCTGATGCCGAGCCATGCCCGGCGCGTGAAGCATTATTCCGATGCGGTGCCGCTGTTCCAGCGCCATCATGTCGAGGATCAGCTGGGGGCGATGTATCACCCCGTCGTCCAGCTCAAGTCGGGCGGCTATCTGGTCATCAACCCCACCGAGGCGCTGGTATCGATCGACATCAACTCCGGCCGCTCGACCCGCGAACACAATATCGAGCAGACCGCGACCGCGACCAATCTGGAAGCCGCGCACGAAATCGCCCGCCAGCTGCGCCTGCGCGACATGGCGGGCCTGGTCGTCATCGACTTTATCGACATGGATCATTCGTCGAACGTCCGTAAGGTCGAAAAGGCGATGAAGGAGGCGTTGAAGAACGATCGCGCCCGCATCCAGGTCGGCCGCATCTCATCCTTCGGCCTGATGGAAATGAGCCGCCAGCGGCTACGCACCGGCGTGCTGGAGGCATCGACCCGCCAGTGCCCGCATTGCGAGGGCACCGGGCTCGTCCGCACCGCATCGTCGGCCGGACTGTCGGCGCTGCGCCTGATCGAGGACGAGGCGGCGCGCGGGCGCGGATCGATCCTCACGCTGCGCGCCAGCCAGGAAGCGGCGTTCTACGTGCTCAACAAGAAGCGCGCGGAGCTTGCCGAGATCGAGGATCGCTACGCCGTCACGATCGATGTCGAGGCGGATGGCGAGCAGGAAGGCGCGCGCATGTCGGTCGAGGCGTCGGGCCCGCCGCCGGCGCACGCGCCGCGCTTCGAACCTGCGCATATCGAGGAAGACGACGACAGCGACATTCCCGAGGATATCGACGAGGAAGAAGTCGAAGCCGAGGAAGCCGCCGTCGAGCCGCGGCGCGATCGCGGCGGCGAACGGCAGGGCGCGCGTGACGACGATGAACGGCGGCCCCGCCGCCGCCGCCGTCGCGGCCGCCGTGGACGCGGCCGGCCCGAGGGCGAGGAATCGGGCGACCAGGCGGATCAGCCGTCCGGCGACGACCAGGCGGCCGAGTCCGCCGACGAACCCGCCACCGAGCGTGACGCCGGAAGCGAAGAGGGCGAATCGCGCCGTCGGCGCAATCGGCGCGGACGTCGCGGTGGACGCCGCGGCGGTTCGGGCGAGGCGTCGGTCGAAGCCGCAGAGACTGCCGGCGAGAACGAGCCAGTCGCCGAGCCGGTAAGCGAAGCGCCTGCCGAGGAAGCAGCGCCGAAGCGCCCGCGCCGCCGGCCCCGCGCTCGGGCGTCCGAAGCGGAAACCGTGGCTGAGGCAGCGCCCGAAGCCGCGCCGACCGCCGCCGCAGAAGAGGCACCGGCCAAGCCGCGTCGCGGCCGCCGCAAGGCCGCTGCCGATACGGTGGCGGACGCGCCGGCAGCCGATGCAGTCGCACCGGAAGCCGTGACCGCTGAAGAGCCCGCAGCCCCACGCAAGCGCGCCCCGCGCAAGGCCAAGGCAACCACCGAGCCCGAAGCGGCAGCCGAAGCCGCCGAGGCGCCGGCAAAGCCAGCCCGCACGTCGCGCGCCAAGGCCGCCGCCGCCAAACCGACTCCGACGCGCGCCGAAGCGACCGCTGAACCGGCCCCGGCCGCAGCCGAAGCGGCTGGTGACAACGACGAAGCGGAGGCTAACGCCAACGATCAGCCGCGTCGGGGCGGCTGGTGGCAGCGCACGTTCGGCGCCTGATCGCCACAACCGGCGGTGATGGGGGACGCGTCGCAAGGCGCGTCCCCTTTTCGTATCGATCGCGAAAGGCGTCGCGTCATCGGCGGTTCATCGCCCCGGCGCTAACCGGCTCGCTGCATTGACGACTTGAGCGGACCGGCGAACTGCCCGATAGATCGACCATGAAGCGACTTATCGCGACTCTGGCGATCGCGCTGCTGGTTGCCGCCCAGCCGGCGGCCGCGCAGGAAATCCTGCGCGATGCCGAAACCGAAGCGCTGTTCGCCAAGATGTCGAAGCCGCTGATCGAGGTGTCGGGCCTGTCGCCCGACACCGTCAAGGTGGTGCTGATCCAGGATGACGAGATCAACGCCTTCACCGCCGGGGGCCAGACGATCTACGTCAATTCCGGCCTGATCGAGGCGGCAGACAGCGCCAATCAGGTGCAGGGCGTGATCGCGCACGAACTGGGCCACGTCGCCGACGGCCATGTCATCCTCAGCAGCCGGGTGAACAAGCCGACGCTCGGCATCATGATCCTCAGCCTCGTGCTCGGCGCGGCCGCCGCCGCGGCCGGATCGGCCGAAGGCGGCGCCGGCATCATCGCAGCGGGCCAGCGCGCGGCGCTGGGCAATTATCTGTCCTTCTCGCGCACGCAGGAATCGACCGCCGACGCGACGGGCGCCAAATTCCTCAACGAGGCCGGAATCAGCGGCAAGGGGATGCTCGAGTTCTTCAAGAAACTGTATAACGAGCAATATCGCTACGGTTATACCGACGTCGATCCGTTCCTGCAGAGCCATCCGCTCAGTCAGGAGCGTATCGCCAATCTCACCCAGACGCTGGAGGATTCCCCCGCCTGGGGAAAACAATCCGATCCCGCGCTGGAGGAGGCGTTCAAGCGCGTGAAGGCGAAGCTCAAGGGCTATGTCGATGATCCGCAGCGGACGCTGCAGGCCTATCCGCCGAGCGATCAGAGCATCTATGCCCATTATGCGCGGGCCTATGCCTATCATAAGGGCGGCTATCCCGAGAAAGCCGAGGCGGAGACGGCAGCGCTCGTCCGGGCCGAGCCGCATGATCCCTATTTCCTCGAGCTCGAAGGGCAGATCCTGCTCGAGGGCGGCAAGCCCAAGGAAGCAATCGCGCCGCTGCGCGAGGCGACCGAGCTGACCAATTACCAGCCGCTGATCGCCACCACCTTCGGCCACGCGTTGATCGCGACCGAAGACAAGGCCAATTATCCCGAGGCGATGAAGGTCCTGAAACAAGCGGTGGTGCGCGACGATGAGAATCCGTTCGGCTGGTATCAGCTCGGCACGGTCTATTCACTGACCGGCGATGAGCCGCGCGCGGCGCTTGCGACTGCCGAGAGCGCAGCGCTGGAAGGGGATGATGCGCTTGCCGTGCTCAGCGCCAAGCGGGCGATGGCCGGCATCCCGGCCAACACGCCCGATTGGATTCGCGCGCAGGATATCGCGATGACGTCGCAGAACGCGATCGACGACGACAAGGACAAATGATGATCGAACGACTGGCCGCCAACCGGCTCGCTCTTGCCGGAATGTTCGCGCTCGCCGCGCTGATCGGCGCCGGGTTGCTGTTCGCGGCGCAGCGGTTCGTGCCCGGCGCGGCCGGCGGCGATCGCGCGCAGATCGAGGCGATCGTCCATGATTATGTGCTCGCCCATCCCGAGCTGATCCCGCAGGCGATCCAGAAGCTTCAGGATCAGCAGACCGGCGCGATGGTCGCCGCGAACCGATCGGCGATCGTCGATCCGGTCGGCAGCGCCTGGGCCGGCAATCCGCACGGCGACGTCACGCTGGTCGAATATTTCGATTACGATTGCGGCTATTGCCGCGCCAGCATGCCGATGCTCGCGCAACTGGTGAAGGACGATCCCAAGCTGCGGATCGTGTACCGCGAATTTCCGGTGCTGACGCCCGAAAGCGCCGATGCCGCGCGCTGGAGCCTGGCCGCCGCCAAGGCCGGCAAGTTCGCCGCGTTCCACGATGCGCTGTTCGCCGGCGGCCCCGTCAGCGAAGCGACGATGGTCGCCGCCGCCAAGGCCGCCGGGCTCGATCCGGCCAAGCTTCGCACGGCGGCGGCCGATCCGGCGATCGCGGATGAAATCGATCGCAACCTCAGCATCGCCCGCCAGCTCGGCATGACGGGTACGCCCTCCTGGGTGATCGGCGACCGCGTGATTTCGGGCGCGCTGCCGATCGATAGGATGAAGCAGGCCATCGCCGATGCGCGGGCCGCGCAGGGCTGACGGCGTTCCGTCATGCCGGGCTTGTTCCGGCATCCAACGATGCCACGAGCGATAGCGCCCGAACATGGTTGGGTCCCGGAACACGTCCGGGGTGACGATGACTATTGCGGCTGCTGAAGGGGCACCCTACCTCCAGCGCCAGCAAAGGGGCTTTCCATGAACGCGATCCTGTCCGTTGCCGGCCTCGGCAAGACCTATGAGTCCGGGCTGACGGCCCTCGATCATGTCGATCTCGACATCCAGCGCGGCGAAATCTTCGCGCTGCTCGGTCCCAACGGCGCGGGCAAGACGACGCTGATTTCGATCATCTGCGGGATCGTTACGCCCAGCCGCGGCACCGTGACCGTCGCCGGGCATGATGCGATCCGGGATTATCGCCCGGCGCGATCGATGATCGGTCTGGTGCCGCAGGAAATGGCCGCGGACATGTTCGTCACCGTGCTCGCCGCCTGCCGCTTCAGCCGTCGCCTGTTCGGCAAGGGGCCGAACGAAGCGTATATAGAGGAGG
>JBQCEK010000219.1:0-2991 GCA_051960335.1 Sphingomonas sp. | reverse complement strand
GACCACCGGAACCGAGGCCCAAAAACCGAGGCGGCATTAGTTGCCGGGTTCATGGTGTAGTCGTGGCCGCAATGACGCTTGATCTGCTTAGCCGAGGAAAGGAAGCGGTTCTCGGACTCACGGGCGTCGCGCTGAAGGCCGAGATTCAAGAGCACTATAGAGCCGTGGATGGTCGCGGGCTATCAGATCAAAACGCCGGTCGTATCGCGAACGGCATCTTGGAGGTCGTGCAGGGCCACCTGCTTCGAGGTTCGGAACATTCGGAACATCACTGAGACGAGTTGAGCCGCCACTGGTGCGGCGACCGGTCCATTCGAGAGTGTCTTTGGGAATCCCAGCCGAGCGACAGTCGCTTGGCGCAACTGGGAGAATCCCGAAATGAAGTTCGAACCTTTGCTCATCTCGATCAACGAGGCGGCGCGCCTTCTGGGCGTATCGCGCTCGTCAATTTATCGCCTCATCCGCGAGGAGACATTGCCCGTAAGGAAGGTGCGCAGCCGCACCCTCATTGAGGTTGAGCGCCTGCGCGGCCTGAGCGGCGGGGAGGCGTAAGCGATGAACCCCTACCATATCGCTCTCGAAGCGAACACGATCGTCGATAAGCTCGACTCGATGAAGACGATGGACGACATGCACGTCCCCGTGCACCTCGAAGATATTCGGGCCCGGCTCGACTTCATGGGCTTCACTCTCGAAGACGTTGTGAAGGCCGGGCTTTACCGCTTGGGTCGCGTTTCGGCGAAGATTGGGCGCTGGGCCGATCAGGGCTATTATCCCGCCGCGTATCTGACGACCGCGAACTGGCGCGACGGGATAGAAGATGCGCTCGCATGTTTTTCGGAGGACCTGGCATGGGATCGGCGCACATTCCTTAAAACGTTGCTGACCCATGACAGCATCACCCCTCAAGAGCTGTCCCGCGCCAACGGGATCATCGAGGTGATGTATGCGCAACTCGCCGCCGAAGAGCGCGAGGAGGAGGCCGCCGATAAAGGGCCTCCCCCTCTCGATCAGCTCAACCTCGACGTCTAAATCGAGACCGTCAGCTCAATCTTGAACCGACGCCAACGCTTGTGCACCCCGACATGGCACGGGGTGCACAAAGCCTTCATATAGCGCCAGTCATTGCGCAGCGGGTGTCGGTGGATGTCCTGCGCAACCTCGACGATCGCCTCGTCGATGCCGAGCCGGCGCTCGAAGGCAGGATCGGGGGTCTGGCCAACAGTTTCGTCGCCGCGCGCAATCTGCGCCAGGGCGCGGACGGGGCGCTCGCCTATTATCATGGCAAGGTCGAAGCGGGGATCGAGGCCGCGCTTGCCGAACAGCCCCAGGCCGTGCGCCGCACGCTGGGACATGTCGTCGATGCGCTGCTAGCGCGGGACGATGACCAGGGCGGCAGCTGGGGTCTCGAGACCGCTGCCGAAATCATGCGGCTTTCGGACCGAATCGAGGGTGCCAGGCCGACGCTGGGCCGCGCCAGCCAGGACCGGCTCGACCTTTATGTCGAGGATCGCCTTGGTGGCGGCGCGCGAGGGATCGAGGAGGCGATCCGGCTGGCCGCAGCGGTGGGATCGCCGCGCAGCAACCTTGCCGAGACGGCGCGATGGCTCGAATTTCGCCGCGACCGCGATTTTCCCCATATGTTGGACTGGAGCCGGCCCGACCGGGATGCGGCGTGGCTGGCGCGCATGCGCGCCGACCCGGCGGTGCGCACGCTACTCGAGACCTATGTGCTCAATGTGCTGCCGACCACGCACACCAGCTTTCCCAACCGGTTCGCGCGGGATTGCGCGGACCTCGCGGGCGACATGACCGGAATTTTCCGGACAGCGGCACTGGGCGCCGCCGGCTATGGCTATATCAGCAATGACGATGTGCTGGCAGCCGGCGCGCTCGACGATCTTGCCGGGTTCGAACCAGTGGTCGATGCAGCGGTGGCGGCGCGGCAGCCGAGCGAGGAGGATCTGGCACGGGCGGCGCGCAACCGCCTGTTGATCATCAACGACGAGGTCAGCGACGACTATGCCGAGCATCTCGCCGACAATGACGACGGGATGACCGCGGAGACGTTTCTCGATGCCTATGTGAAGGTGGTGCGGGCCGAGCAGGGCTTTGCGCCGCTGGCCGGACACCGGCATCTCGGGACAATCCGCGCCTTCTGGCTGCGCGCCCTTGCGAACAGCGGTACCGCGATCACGCTCGACGAGCGGATTGCCGCCTTCGCGTCGACGTTCGATCAGTCGGACGAGGAACTGTTGTGGGCAGTCCTCGAACGCCATTGGGATGACCGGTTCGCCGACCCGTTGCTCGACCGCCTGGTGCGCGGCCATGCCGAGACCGAAACGCGGCAAGCCGCGCTTGGCTGCGCGGCAACGCATATCGCGCCACGGCTCGGCGAAGTGGTCGATCGCCTCAGCGCCGCCGACAACAGGATGCGGCTGATCGAGCTGGCCGATGATGTCAACCACAAGCTGCGGGACCGCAGCGAGGGTGCGAGCGCGCGCAAGGCGGCGCTCGACACGATGGCCGCGTCGTTACCCGAAGACGTCCAGACGATCGCGCGCTCGGCGCAGGCGCTGTTCGACGATGAGACGCCTGTTCTTACTGGGCCAGCGCTGGCGCTGCTGGCCGGTCTCGACACACCGCCCGACGAGCTTCGCATCCTGCGGATCCGGCTGGCGCTGCACATCGCGCTGGATGCGGCCGACGATGTGCGCTGGATCCTGGCCGAAAGCGACGACCATGATGCGACGCTGGCGGCAATCGACCTAGCGATCGCGCGTGGCATGCAGGCCGAGATCGACGGCGCGCTGGATCATCGCTTTGCGCATGTCGCGGCCCGGGCGATCAAAGCGGTCGCCGATCCGCTGCCGGCGCCGCTGCCATCGGTCCTGCTCGCGCGGGCGGAGCGCGACTCCCATCCGGTCCGCCAGGCACTGCTCGACCAGCTGACCGCAAAGCCGCATGGTGATCACCTGCCGACGCTCATCG
>JBQCEK010000218.1:0-5518 GCA_051960335.1 Sphingomonas sp. | reverse complement strand
CCGGGGCGCTATGCCGGCGCCCACGCCTAGATCCTCCAGCTACCCGATCGCCGGATCGTCTTCGCCCTCCCCTCTCAGGGCGCGTTCACCGAAATCGGCACCACCTACATGCCCGTCGATCGGCCCGAGGATGCGGTGATCGACGAGGCGGAGATCGCCTATCTTTGCGAAGCGGTGAACCGCCATTTCACCCGCCAGATTGCCCCGGCCGATGTCACGTCGAGCTGGTCCGGCGTCCGCCCGCTCTATGATGACGGCGCGTCCAACGCCTCATCGGTCACCCGCGATTATGTTCTGGAGCTCGATGATGACGGCGCGCCCTTGCTGTCGATCTTTGGTGGAAAGATCACCACCGCGCGCCAGCTGGCCGAGGATGCGTTGGCGAAGATCGGGCCGCCGCTAGGCGTGACGCCGCACCCGGTCACCCCGGCGCGGATTTTCCCCGGCGGCGCGATCGCCGATTTCGCCACCTTCCTTGCCGATGTCCGCGCGACCTGGCCGTTCCTCGGCGACGATCGCGCCGAACGGATGGCCCGCGCCTACGGCACGACCCTCGCAGAGATGCTGCACGAAGTTTCGCACGAAGAACAAATGGGTGCCGATCTCGGGGCGACTTTGACCGAGCTGGAGCTTGCCTGGATGCGGGATCGCGAATGGGCGAAAACCGCCGCCGACGCGCTCGATCGCCGCAGCAAACTGGGCCTCCACCTCAGCACCGAACAACGCGCCGCGGTGGAAGAATGGTTCGCTAATCGAGCTTGCTGATCGTCTCGTTCAAATGCGCGACGGTGATCCCCAGCTTGCTCACCGTCATCCGGTTAAGCGCAGTTTTTCCACCAGATTGCAGATAGATACGCTGCTCCACCTTCAACCCGCCCTTCATCGGATAGGTGAGGTGAAGGCAATTGCCCTTCACGTCGCCGGCCACCGGCCCGCTCGCATCGCTCAGCGTGCCGGCAAATTTCCCCGGCCCTAACTGATGCAGCCGCCACTCACGTTGCTCGGGCTTCTTGCCTTGCTGCATCACCGTCTGATCGAGCACCAGCGCGCCACGATCGAGATGCCCGCGACCGATCACATGAACCGGCTTCGTCGATCGAAACAGCACCTTCAGATGGGCATGTCCCTCTGTGCGCCCGGCGAAGAAAACCTCGGGCTGGAACACCGGGCGCGGCGCGGCGAGATCGGGGGCGGGCGCGGCGGCGATCAGCAGCAGCGATGGCAGTAGGATGAAGCGCATGTCGCAGAAACGCGCGGTCGCCCCAAATGGACGCGCGCCCCGCGATTGGGTTAGCATCCCGCGATGACTCAGCCTGACCGTCACCATCCGCGCTTCCAACCGCTGGTCGATTATCTCGTCCGCCTCCCCGCGATCGAAACCGATGCGACGCCGCTTAGCGGCATATCCTCAGGTATCGAGGACGATCTGTGGTGGGTCAAGTTCGGCGTGCTGATCGATCATCCCCTTGCCTGGAATGTGATTCAGGAACTGGCGCATGTTCTCAACTACCTATCACCGTCGGAACGGCTGCCGACCGCCTTCAAGCCGGTATCGCCGCCGCCCTATCTCAACGGCGGGCCCCGCGCCTATCTGTCTTGGGTGATCGAATGCCCGGTCGCCGACATGGACCCGGCGACCGTTGCGGAATGGATCGACAGCCGCTTGCCGCCGGCGGATGATCCCGAGGCGTGGACGGTGGACGGCTAGGCCGACAGCCGAGAAATCAATACGCCCGCCCGATCAACACGCGCTCGACCGCCGGCTGCCCGGTGAACACGCATGTCCCCTCGACCGGCGCTGCGTCCATCGGCGCGTTTCGCACCGTGAGCTTCAGCGCCTTCAGCCGCTCGACCACCGCGTCCAGATCGGCCCCGCTCGGCCGCGCCCATAGGACTTCCACCCAGCCGGGATATTTGCCGCCCTTGGCGAAGAAAGCTTCGATCCCGGCATAATCGCGCACACCGCGCTCAATATTGGCGTGCATCCGCGCCTGGGCTTCATCGTGAAGCGACGCTTGAACGTCCTCGAGCATCGTCGATGCGCCGCTGGCGAAATCGGCCCGCGCCATCACCTGGCTATCGAGCTTGCCGTCCTCGCGGTACAAGCGGTCGCGACGGATGACCGAGACGTTGCCGCCCGCCATGTCGCGTCCGCCGACCTCGACGACGATCGGCGCGCCCTTCTTTACCCAGCCCCAGCGCTTGCCCGCCGCCTTGGCCGGCTTCAAGTCGAGCAGCGCACGCACCGGCTCGCCGAGCGCCCTCTGCTTCGCCAGGTCGGCCTGCAGCGACTTGCAATAATCGACGATCGCCGCATCCTCGGGCGCATCGCGCAGCATCGGCACGATCACGATCTGCCACGGCGCGATCGCCGGGGGCACGCGCAATCCGTCATCGTCGCCGTGAGTCATGATCACCGCGCCAACCATCCGGGTGGAGACGCCCCAGCTCGTCGTATTGGCCAGCTCCAATTGCCCGTCGGCGTTCTGGAAACGTATATTTTGCGCGCTTGCGAAATTGGTGCCGAGGAAATGCGAGGTGCCCGCCTGGAGCGCCTTGCCGTCCTGCATCATCGCCTCGATCGAATAGGTCGCGACGGCGCCGGGGAAGCGCTCATGCTCGGGCTTTTCTCCGGCGACGACGGGCACCGCCAGGCAATCCTCGGCAAAGCTGCGATACACTTCGAGCATCTTCAGCGTCTCTTCGCGCGCTTCGTCGGCCGAGGCGTGCGCGGTATGCCCTTCCTGCCACAGAAACTCGCTGGTGCGCAGGAACATCCGCGTGCGCATTTCCCAGCGCACCACATTCGCCCATTGGTTGATCAGCACCGGCAGATCGCGCCAGCTCTGCACCCAGCGCGCGAATGCCGCCCCGATCACCGTCTCGCTGGTCGGCCGCACGATCAGCGGCTCCTCCAGCTTCGCCTCGGGATCGGGCATCAGGCCGCCCTTGCCGTTGGCGATCAGCCGGTGATGCGTAACGACCGCCATTTCCTTGGCGAAGCCTTCCACATGCTCGGCTTCCTTCTCGAAATAGGAAAGCGGAATGAACAGCGGGAAATAGCAGTTCTCATGCCCGGTCGCGCGAATGCGATCGTCGAGCAGGCGCTGGATGCGTTCCCAGATGCCATATCCCCACGGCCGGATCACCATGCAGCCGCGCACCCCCGATTCCTCGGCCATGTCGGCTTCGGTGATGACGGCCTGATACCAGGCGGCAAAGTCCGCTTCGCGCGTGACGGAAAGAGCGTGCTTGATCATGGCCCGCGCCGATAGCGGGAAAGATCGCCTGCGCCTAGCTGCCGCGCGCCATTCGCGCGTCGGCGAGCATTCGCTTCGCACGCAGATACATCTCCAGCCGCTGCATGCTGAACATGCCGAGCGCAAGCGCGGCTAGCGTATCGGTCATCAGCGCGACATCCATGTGGAGATCGCCGCCCGCCGCCCGCGCGGCATAGCGCACCGCGATCAGCGCGATCAGGAACACCATCCCCGCCATCGACGCCTGCTGGCCACGCGCGTGCGTTTCGGGATCGACATGGATACGCATCAGCTTTCCGCGCTGCCAGCCAAGCAAGCCGCCGGCAACCAGCGCCACCGCCGCGCATACCCAGCCTGCCGGGCTCGGCGCGTTCTCGACGAACAGCAGCGCGACGACGACCAGATAGATCGCAGGCACGATCCACAATTGCTCGATCCGCAGCGGCCGCACGCTCTTCATGCGGCGTATCCTCAGCGCCATGACGACCACGATCACGACGAACGGAATGAGATAGCTTGCCCATCCACCCGGCTGCACCTGATGTACCTGCATGACGCCCCCGATTGCTTCTGCCAGAGCCGACCTAATCCAAAATTCCCGGCCAGCGAAGCCTTTTGCTGCGGTGCTTCGTTTCGACAGATACCGCCGATGAACGAGTGAGCCACGCCTGGTTCAGTCCGCAAGGTCCAACAACAATGATGCGTCGCGATATGATCGGCGAGACGTCGATCGGGAGAGTGTGATGATCAAGGGTCGAAAACGACTTGAATTCGGCGGCGCCGTCGCAGCGCTGATGATGCTCGCCGCGTGCAATCCGAAGCCGACGACAAGCGATGCGAGCGGCGCAGCGAACGCCGTGGCGGCAACCGCTCCCAGCGCTCTGCCGCCCTTGCCGGGCGCCGCGCCGCTCACCGATGCCCCCGCGACGCCGCTGGTCGATGCGCCGGCCGCCTCCGCGCTGCCGACCGCCGCGCCCATGCCGCTCGCACGGCCGGCCGGCGGCGGTGATTACGCCTATATCGATCGGGCGGATGCGCTCGATCAGGTGATCGGCGACGCGCCGCCCGATTATTATTTCGATTACGATGGCGGTGTCGAGCCCTGGGCGTGGCAGACTGGCGACGGATACGAGACCTTCGCCGAGCCGATCGATGGCGGCTATCGCTATTATTATTACCAGCCGGGCGACGATTACCCTTATTACGTCCGCGATCCCGATTACGGCTATGCCTATTCCGGAGGCAATCTGGTGGTCGTCTATGATCGCGCCGGGCGCGCGCTCGATGCGCAGCGGGCAGCGCGCGAACGCGCGGCCGCGGCCCGCTATTATGCGCGCGCACGGGCACTCTACACCGCCTCGCGCCACAGCGATCGGCGTGGCGTCTCGGCACGGCAATGGGATCAGCGCCGCGCCGAAATCGCGCGCTCTCGCGCCGCGGCGGAGTCGCGCAATGCCGATCGCCGGCAAGCGGCCGCGCGCGAGGTTGCGCATTGGCAAGGCGAACAACAGCAGCGGCGCATCGCCTCGCAGCGGTATGATCAATGGCACAGCCGCGGCGAGCGCGGATCACCGCCCCCGCGATACGGCGCTCCCGCGCATGCCGGCGCTCCCCGCAAGCAGCCGCCGGCGATGGCCGCACAACGGCAGGCGGTGCAGCGAGAACGACCCGAACAGCAAGACCGCCTGCACAACGCACCGGCACGCGCGCACCCGGATCAGGGCCGTCCCGCTCAGGCCGTGATCGACCGCACCCGCGCTGACGCGGCGCGGCAAGCCGTCGCTCATGCCAGGATCCACGCGGGGCAACAGCGCGACCAGGCGCATCGAAACGCGCCCGCAGCCCCCTTGCACGCCCGCTCCGAACGTCCGGCGCCGACCCGTCCCATCGATCGGCAGATCGCGGCGCCGGAGCGACTCCATAATGAGGGTCGGGCGCTCGCCGCCCACGCGCAAGCGCCTCACGCGCAACCCGCGAGCCACGCCCGCGAACAACGGCAAGCGGCGCGCGGGCGAGCGCAAGCCGCGCGACAGCACGAAGCCCCGTCAGCCCAAGCTCAACGGCCGGTTCGCGCGGCCGTCCAGCGGCCGCCCATGCGGCCGGCCGCCGTCTCGCCGCCGCAGCACCGGCAGCCGCTCGTCCGTCAGGCGCCAGCGCATCAGGCGCCCGCCGCCCGGGCTACCATCAAGCGGCCACAGGAGGCGAGGCACGCCGCCCCCTGATGCGCCTCTCCCAGGCGCTGGCCGCGACGAGCCCCC
>JBQCEK010000217.1:0-2617 GCA_051960335.1 Sphingomonas sp. | reverse complement strand
TCAGGGATTTCAAGCGCCTGGTAGTGTTTGTGGCCAAGCCCTTCGAAGAAATCCATGTCGACGATCGTCGCTCCCGTGGCGACGATGCCATCGACCATGTTGTTGCGTACCAGCTCGGCATAAAGGTCCATGCAGCCGCCCGCAGAGGTGCTCCCGGCGATGACGAGGAAGATCGAGCAGTCCTTGTCCGCCAGCATCTGGTTGTAGATGCCCGTCGCGCGGCCGAGATCGCGGCTGGTGAAGCTCATCTTCTTCATCGCATCGACGATCGGCCGCGCGTCGAAGCTGGTGATGTCGATATGCTCGACCTTGGTCGAGAGCAGCTCGGCCTTGCGGGTGTCGTTGATCGGGTTGGTCATTTGATTCTCCAATTCCCCTCCCGCTTGCGGGAGGGGCTAGGGGAGGGCATGTCGCCGCTCCGAAAATAAACAGGCCCTCCCCCGACCCCTCCCGCGAGCGGGAGGGGGAGAAAGGACGAAAGCTGAACTTGGTTACAGCGTGACGACGTTAGACGAAACCGCCTCGGTCTCATCCGCGTACAGGCTCGCCATCGGTTCGTCGGTGACGATCACCGTCTCGTCCGATCCGAAGCCGTTGAACGCCGTGCGCATTGCCGAGCCGTAGGCGCCGAGCATGCCGATCTCGATATAATCGCCGGCCTTCACGTCCGCGGGCAGCAGGAACGGGCCGGTCATGTGATCGAGATCGTCGCAGGTCGGGCCGTAGAAGCTGAACGCCATGTCGCGCGTCGTGCTGTCGGGTTCGCGCAGCAGCGCGACCGGGAAACGCCAGCCGATGTGCGCGGCATCGAACAGCGCGCCATAAGCGCCGTCGTTGATGTACAGCTCATCACCGCGCCGCCGCTCGACGCGGACGATCAGCGACGAATATTCGGCGCACAGCGCGCGGCCCGGTTCCGCCCACAGCTCCGCCGAATAGGAGATCGGCAGGCTTTCGAACGCGCGGTGGATCGTTTCGAAATAGCGGCCCAGCTCGGGCGGCTCCATGCCGGGATAAACGCTCGGGAAACCGCCGCCGACGTCGATGACATCGACTGTCACCGCCGCCTCGACGATGGCGAGGCGCACGCGCTCCATCGCCGCGGCATAGGCCTCGGGCGTCATCGCCTGCGATCCGACGTGGAAGCAGATGCCCAGCGCATCGGCAGCCTGGCGGGCAGCGAACAGCAGCTCCTTCGCCTCGTGCGGGGCCGCGCCGAATTTGGCGGCGAGGCTGAGCTTCGAATGTTCGGACGAAACGCGCAGGCGAACGCACAGCGTGAGATCGGTCGCATCCCGCGTCGCACGCATGATCTTGGCCAGCTCGTCGAGCGAATCGAGGCTGAACGTGCGCACGCCGTGGCTGAAATAAGCCTCCGCGATCGCTTCCTCAGCCTTCACCGGGTGCATGAAGCACAGCGTGGCCTGGGGCAGCGTGCGCGCAACGAGCCGCACCTCGGCGATCGAGGCGACGTCGTAATGCGTGATGCCGTTATCCCACAGGATCTGCAGCAGATCGGGCGAAGGATTGGCCTTCACGGCATAGAGCGACCGGCCCGGAAACTTCTCGACGAAGAATCGGGCGGCGCGCGCCGCCGCATGCGGACGAACGAGCGTGACCGGCTGGACCGGGCCAAGCCTGGCGATATCGATGCCACGGGTGACATCGACGGGGGCGCTCGCTAGCCCCAGCGCGTTATGAAGCTTGTGCAATTCAAGGGACCTCCAGGGGTAGTTCGTAGAAGCTGCCTTGCGGTAGGAAGTCCCATGGGGCAGCGGAAGCGCGACATAGGATCAGCGAACGGCGATGTAAAGCGTTGCCGAAAATCGAGGGATGAACCGTGACGATCGTGAGACAGCCGACCCGCGCCGGGGTGCGCGATGCCGCCGCAAAGATCGCTCAAGTGCTTCCGCCCGCGCCTCTTTTTGTTCACGAGATCGAGGGCGCGCGCATCGCCTTCAAGGCCGAATCGCTGCAGCCGATGGGGGCGTTCAAGCTGCGCGGGGCGTGGCACCGGCTGACCGCGCTCGATTCCGACTCGCGCAAACGCGGAGTCGTCGCCTTTTCTTCGGGCAATCATGCGCAGGGGGTCGCCTGGGCGGCGAAGCGACTCGGCATCACCGCGCTGATCGTGATGCCTGCGGACGCGCCGCGAGTGAAGCGCGATGCCACGCTGGTGCTGGGCGCCGAAGTGGTGACCTATGACCGCGCGACGGAAAGCCGCGAGAAGATCGCCGCCGAGCTTGCCGAGGCGCGCGGCGCTACGCTGGTGCCGAGCTTCGACGATCCGTGGATCATCGAAGGGCAGGGCAGCGCCGGGATCGAGGCCGCGAAGCAGATGGCCGAAGCGGGCTTGCCCGCGCCCGATCATGTCGTCGTCCCGTGCGGTGGCGGCGGGCTCGCCTCGGGCCTGGCGCTGGCGCTTCCTGAAGCGCGGATCAGCGTGGTCGAACCCGAGGGGTGGGACGATATGCGCCGCAGCCTCGAGTCATCGTGGATCGAGCCGGTGGGCGCCGACGCGCCGCCCACCGCCTGCGACGCGCTGATGACGAAGGAAGTCTCGCCGCTGACCTTCGATCTGCTCGCCAAGCGTGACGCGAAGGGCTTTGCCGTCAGT
>JBQCEK010000216.1:0-1966 GCA_051960335.1 Sphingomonas sp. | reverse complement strand
TCGACTATTGGCGGAGGCGAGGGACAGCGGCGCGGCCCCCGACGGCCAATGGCTCACCGCGCTCGAGGCGCAAATGGCCGAGCATGGCGCCGCGATCGATTCCGCCCGCCGCATAACGGTCGAGGCGCTTGGCCAAGCGATTGGCGACCGGGGTGAAAGCGTCTTTCCGCGCGCCGGGTTGGCGCTTGAAAACCCTGACGGCGAGGCCGGCGATCTGGCCAGCGCGCTTGCCGCCGGGCGGCGACGCGATGCCGCCGCCGGCCGGACGCTGATCGGGCCACACCGCGCCGATCTTGCCGTCGTGCATCTCGCCAAGCAGCAGCCGGCCGCCTTGTGCTCGACGGGCGAGCAGAAGGCGCTGTTGCTCGGCCTCGTCCTGGCGCACGCCGATCTCGTCGCCGCGCGCACCGGCCGTGCGCCGGTGCTGCTGCTCGACGAGGTTGCCGCGCATCTCGATCCGATCCGCCGCGCCGCGCTGTTCGACCGGCTCGACGGGCGCGGCCAGGTGTGGCTCACCGGCACCGAACGCGCCCCGTTCGACGCCATCGGCGCAGCCAGTTGGTATCGCCTCGATCAAGGGACCATCGAGCGGGGCTGATAACGCCCTGATTCAGCGCCTGTCGATCAGGGCGATGCTTCCGCCGCTGCGCGCAAGCGTGCCAGGCGCGGCTTGACCATCGGGATCGACACCATCGTGCTGCCCACCGCCATCAGCAGCAGCGCGGTGAAGCTTTCGCCGGTGATGATCCCCTTGTCGAGCAGGACGTTCACGAAGATGATCATGATCAGCGCCTTGGTCTGCAACAGCCAGCCGATGATCGCCGCTTCGCCCTTGGCCCAGCCGAGAAGCCGCCCGGCAAGATGGACGCCGACCAGCTTGCCGGAGACCGACGCGACCAGCAGCAGCGCCGCTGCGCCGAACACCGCGACGCCGCCGACGCCCCATGCCGTGCGCAAACCCGTGCTGAGGAAAAACACCGGCATCACCGCAAGCAGCACGTTGTGGCGGAACGCGTCCATCGCCTTTTCACCGAACCATTCGGCATCGAGCACCGCGCCAGCCAGGAATGCGCCGACCATGAAGTGCAGCCCGGACCAATCGGCCGCGAAGCCGCACGCGGCGAGCCACATCAGGCCGACATACCAGCGATCACGCTCGGCGATGCGGCGCATCAGCGCCCGGATCGCCCAGGCCGCGAGCGCGAACGCGATCAGGAAGCCGACCTGGTGGCCGACTCGCTGCCAATCGACCAGGATCAAGGCGAGCACGCCCCAGATCACGATATCGTCGACGCTGGCATAGCGCAGGATTCGCTGGCCGAAGGGATCGCGCAGGATATCGAGCTTTTCCAGGAACAGCACGAGGATCGGCAGCGCCGTCACCGCGCAGGCCATGCCGATTCCCAGCACGGCCTGCCACCGCGCGCCGTTGACGCCGATCCAGCCCGGCGTCGTCACCAGAACCAGCGCGGCAAGGCTGCCGAACGCCAGCGGCACGCCCAGCGCGAGCGCCGCGGTGATCCCGGTTTCGCGCCGCTTCGCCCAGGCGCGGTGCAGATCGAGTTCGATCCCGGCCACCCACACGAACATCATCACCGCCCACCAGCCGATCGCGTTGAGCGCGGCAATCACCGGCGGCGTGAAGACGAAAGCGTAATAGGCGGGAAATGCCGCCCCGAGAACGCCGGGGCCAAGCAGCACGCCGACGATGATCTGCACGACCACCAGCGGCGCATAATGATCGGTCCGCGCCAGCCGCCAGATCAGATAGGGCACGCTGAAAATGATCAGCAT
Organism: Sphingomonas sp.; assembly: GCA_051960335.1. Classification (GTDB taxonomy): domain Bacteria; phylum Pseudomonadota; class Alphaproteobacteria; order Sphingomonadales; family Sphingomonadaceae; genus Sphingomonas. The sequence continues at coordinate 172 of JBQCEK010000216.1, read as the reverse complement.
GGCGATCAGGAAAAGTTCGGTAACCCCCAATTTTCCGCCCTTCGTTACGGCCTCGTCCGCTCGCTCATGCCATATCGCCTTCTGCGCGCAAGCCGGCCTTCGCTCGCGCCTATTCGCCGGGCAGCGCGTGCCGCGCCTGGGTGTAGATCACTTGCCATTTGCCGTTGCGCTT
>JBQCEK010000215.1:0-3176 GCA_051960335.1 Sphingomonas sp. | reverse complement strand
GAATTTACAACACAAGAGGGATGGGAGAGGGCAAGCGCACGCCGCCGGCGCCCTTGCTCCTCGACGCGCCGCTGTTATGCTGCGTTAAATCGGTACTGAGGGGAATGTGATGAAATTCAGGATCTTGGCGCTCGGCGGCGCGGCGGTTGCCGCCTTGGCGACTCCGGCGCTGGCACGGCCGGCCGACACGGCGCTGCCGCAAGGCGTGCCGGTGGCGCAGCTCGTGCAGGACGTGAATATTCCCTTCACCCAGTTCACGCTCGCCAACGGGCTCAAGGTCGTCGTCCACACCGATCACAAGGCGCCGGTCGTCGCGGTGTCCGTCTGGTATCATGTCGGATCGAAGGATGAGCCCGCCGGGCGCACCGGCTTCGCGCATCTGTTCGAGCATCTGATGTTCGGCGGTTCGGAGCATAGCGACGTCAGCTGGTTCCAGCCGATGCAGGCGATGGGCGCGACCGACATGAATGGCACGACCAATTACGATCGCACCAATTATTTCGAAACGGTGCCCCGCGCGGCGCTCGACCGCGCGCTGTTCCTCGAAAGCGATCGCATGGGCCATCTGCTGCCCGCGGTCACGCAGCAGAAGCTCGATATCCAGCGCGGCGTGGTCCAGAACGAAAAGCGCGGTGACGACAATCAGCCCGGCGGCCTGTTGCAATATTCGATCCAGCAGACGCTGTTTCCCGCGGGTAATCCCTATCACCACACAGTGATCGGATCGATGTCCGATCTCGACAAGGCCAGCCTCGACGTCGTGAAGGACTGGTTCCGATCGCATTACGGCCCGAATAACGCGGTGCTGGTGCTCGCCGGCGACATTACGGCGGCCGAGGCCAAGCCGCTGGTCGAGAAATATTTCGGCGATATCGCGCGCGGACCGCAATCGATCCCGGCGGCGGCCGAGGTGCCGACGCTGGCCAAGCCGGTGACGATGGCCTTCCATGACGAGGTCGCGAATACCACCGTCACCCGGATGTGGGCGGTGCCGGGGCTGACCGACAAGGATACGCCGGCGCTGGAAATGGTCGCCAGCGTGCTCGGCGGGCTGGCGAGCTCGCGGCTCGATAACGAGCTGGTCCGCGACAAGCAGACCGCCGTCAGCGTTTCCGCCTACAACCAGTCGTATGAGCGCGTGGGGGAATTCACCGTCGAGGCGGTGGTGAAGCCCGGCGTCGATCCCGCCCTGGTCGGCCAGCAGCTCGATCAGGTGATCGCCGATTTCATCAAGAACGGCCCGACCGAGGCTGAATTGCGCCGCGCCAAGACGGATAGCGTCTCGTCCACTATCAAGGGCCTGGAATCGGTCGGTGGATTCAGCGGCAAGGCGGTGACGCTCGCGTCTGGCGCGGTCTATGCGAACGATCCCGGCTTCTACAAGAAAGAGCTCGCCGCCGAGGCGGCGTTGACCCCGGCCGAGGTGCGCGCCGCGGCGCAGAAATGGCTGTCGCGCCCCGTGTTCGCCTTCACGCTCTCCCCCGGCGCGCGCGGCGCCTATGAGGAATCGACGATCAATGGCGATAGCGCCGGCGGGGCCGGCGCATCGACCACGGTGGCGTTGCCGGCAAGCGCGAAGCCCGCGCCCGCGGCCAGCGGCGGGGTCGATCGGTCGCAATTGCCGCCGGTCGGCCGGATCGCCGATCTCGTCTTCCCGACCGTGGAGCATGCCAAGCTTTCCAACGGCATTCCGGTGCTGTTCGCGCAGCGGACCGGCGTGCCGGTGGTGCGCGTGGCGATCGATTTCGACGCCGGCAACGCAGCGGACCCGAAGAATGCGCTCGGCACCCAGGCGTTCATGCTCGGCATGCTCGATGAAGGCACCGATAAATATGGATCGGTGCAGATCGCCGAGGCCAAGGAAAATCTGGGCGCGGATATTTCCGCCGCGCCGAGCATGGATCGATCGAGCGTCTATCTGTCGGCGCTGTCGCCCAATCTCGCGCCGTCGCTCGATCTGATGTCGGATATCGTGCGGCATCCGGCGTTCGCGCCCGCCGAGGTGGATCGCGTGCGCGGGCAGCAGCTCGCGTCGATCGCGTCGGAGACCAAGCAGCCCGTCGGGCTGGCGCTGCGCACCTTGCCGCCGCTGCTCTATGGCAAGGATTATCCCTATGGCGTGCCATTCAGCGGCAGCGGCGATCCGGCCGTCGTCGCCCGGCTGACGCCCGCGGAACTGACCAAATTCCACGACGATTGGCTGCGCCCGGCGGACGCAACGATCTTCGTCGTCGGCGATACCACGCTCGCCAAGGTGATGCCGCTCCTGGAAAAGAGCTTCGGCGACTGGCGTGATCCCGGCGCGGCGCCGACGAAGAATTTCGACGTCGCGCTGGCGCCGCAACAGGGCCGCATCCTGCTGCTCGATCGACCCAACACGCCGCAGTCGCTGATCTTCGGCGGCCAGGTGATGCCGGTGAAGGGCACCGACGATCTGATCGCGTTGATGCAGGCGAACGAGGTGCTCGGCGGCTCGTTCCTCTCACGGATGAACACCGACCTGCGCGAGACCAAGCATTGGTCGTATGGCGTGCAGGGCTTCATCAGCCGGGTGCGGCATAATGTGCCCTATCTCGTCTATGCGCCGGTGCAGGCCGATCAGACCGGCCCGTCGATCGCCGCGATGCAGGCCGATATGAACGCGTTCCTGGGCGGCAAGGGCGTCACCCCGGCCGAGCTGACCCGCACGATCGACGGCTCGATCCGGGAGCTGCCGGGCCAGTTCGAGACGGCGGCGGCGGTGATGAGCGGAATGGAAGCCAATGTGCTCTACGGCCGGCCGGACAATTATTACGAGACGCTGGCTACCCGCTATCGCTCGCTCACCGGGCCGGAGCTCGATGCCGCGGCCAAGGCGGCGATCGATCCCTCGAAGATGACATGGGTGGTGATCGGCGATGCGGCCAAGGTGAAGCCGCAACTTGACTCGCTCAAGATACCGGTAGAGGTGGTCGGGACAACACCTTCCGCGAACGTCAAGCAGTAAGGAGAGACTCGAATGGCCGATGTCGATGGCACCTGGGAATGCGTCACCAAGTCTCCGCTCGGTGATCAGAAATCCATCCTCACCGTGAAGATGCACAAGCAGCGGAGCATGTGGTTTAATTCGACGCAACGCGAAGAACCTTACCTGGGCTTGACATGTGGATGACCGGCCTGGAAACAGGTCTTCCCTT
>JBQCEK010000214.1:0-15201 GCA_051960335.1 Sphingomonas sp. | reverse complement strand
GGCTTTCGCCGCCCTCCGCGGGTTTCAAGTTCGCGTCGCCAATATCAATTTTGGCTTGATCGAGATCGGTGCCTTGGATGCGCCCGGTTGACGAGATGGACCAGTAAACCCGCCCGATCCAAACGATCGATTAACCTCGGAAAGGTAGAGCGGCGATCAACGAGGATTTCAATGCGATCGCCCCAGTTCTTCCCTGTCATCGCCCGTGCGGCGGCGATCGCCGTTCTCTATGGTGTCGCGGCGACAGCGACGATCCTGCTAACTCGATTCGACGGCGGCGTCGCTCACTTATGGGTCGCGACTGCCGTGCTGCTAGCCGAACTGATCGTCGCGCCGCGGCGAGCATGGGTGCCGACGCTCGCTGGCTGCGGGATGGCGAGCCTGCTTGCCACCGGCATTTTCGGGTTCGGATGGGCCGCGGCCGGCCCGCTCGCCGTGATCAATGTCGCCGAGGCGGTGATCGGCGCGCTATTGCTCAAGCGATTAGGGCAAACCAGCGGCTATCTCGAATCGATCGCCAGCGTAGCGATGTTTTCGCTGGCCGTCGGCGCCGTTGGCCCGGCGATCTCGGGCTTTTTCGGCGCCGCCATCGCCAGTTGGTCAGGCGGCTTCGATTATGGGCAAAGCTGGTTCGGCTGGGTGTTCGGCCACGGCCTGGGCACCCTGACGTTCACGCCCATCCTCGCGATGGTGCTGCATGGCGAAATCGACCGATGGCTGCGGGCCGCCTCTGCTCGACTGAAGCTGGAGGCGATCATCCTCACGCTGGTGATGATCGCCGTGTGCTGGGTGGTGTTCGCGCAAGACGGGTTGCCGCTCCTGTTCGTGCCGATGCTGCCGCTGATGATCATCACCTTCCGGCTGGGTCGCCCCGGCGCGGCTGCCGCCATCGTGATGCTGACGGTGGTTGGCGGTATCCTGACCGCACGAGGGTTCGGCCCGATCAACCTTATCGAAGGATCGGACGGCGAGCGCAGCGAATTCTTCCAGTTCTACCTGGCGATCACCGTGCTGATTGTGCTGCCGATCGCCGCCGAGCTCAAACACCGCAAGCTGATCTTCCGCCAGTTGCAGGAAAGCGAGGCGCGCCACAAGCTGATCACCGAATCGGCGACCGATATGCTCGTCACCTTCGATGTCGGCGGCACGATCGTTTACGCTTCGCCTTCGTCGATGGAAATCGCCGGCTTTGCCGCGGCGACCATGATCGGACGCAAGGGGGGCGAGTTCGTCGATCCCCGCGACCTGGACATCGTTCTCGATGTGCAGCGCACGGCGCTTGCGCAGATTGGCGCGACGCATACGGCGGTTTATCGGGGGCCGACCGAAAACAGGGGAACGCGTTGGTTCGAAGCCCGCGCACGCGGCATCGCCGATGAAACAGGGCAGCCAACCGGCGTGGTCTGCGCGATCCGGGACATTTCCGAGCGCAAGTTGATCGAGGCGCAGCTGTCACATGCGGCGAGCACCGATGCGCTGACCGGGCTCTCCAACCGGCGCGTGTTCGATATCCGGCTCGATTCCGAAATCGCGGGGGCCGCGCTCAACGGCACCTCGGGCTGCGTCGCGATCTTCGATCTCGATCGATTCAAGCAGATCAACGATCGGTTCGGCCATCCCGCGGGCGATCAGGTCCTTCGCGCCTTTGCCGAAGTCGCACTGCGGATCATGCCCGATCACGCGCTGGTCGCTCGGCTCGGCGGCGAAGAGTTCGGCGTCATCCTTCCCGGCACGACGACTGAGCGCGCGGCCGAGCTGTGCAATCGCCTGCGCCGCGCTACCGCAGCCCTGAAGGTCGATGTCAGCACGATGGATCGGGTCAGCGTCACGGTGAGTGCCGGCATCGCCGATTTCTCGGCCGAGTCGACGCGCGCGATGGTCATGCGCGCGGCGGATCATGCGCTATACACCGCCAAGGCTGCCGGGCGCGATCGGCTGCGCATCGCCGCCTGACTCAACCATAGCGCTGACCGCCACGCGGCCCTAACGTCGCGCCATGTCCGAGCCCATTCCCGCCGCAACGGTGGTCATCTTTCGCGAACGCGGTGATGGCCCACCTGAATTGCTGATGGTGGAACGCGCCAAGGCGATGGCGTTTGCCGGCGGCGCCTTGGTGTTCCCTGGCGGCCGGATCGATCCAGAGGATCGCAGCTTTGCCGGCATGATCCCTGGCGCGCCGCAAGACGGCGCCGCTCGCCTGGCGGCGATCCGCGAAACGATCGAGGAGGCGGGCATCGCCATCGGCTTGACGACGATGCCGGATCGTGACGGGATCGCGGCGGTCCGGTCCCGACTCCATGCCGGACAGGGCTTGGCCGCTGCCCTCGGCGAAGCGTCGCTCGTGCCGGATCTTGATGCGCTGGTGCCGTTCGCGCGCTGGTTGCCTGCCCATCGCCATGCGCGCGTATTCGACACCCATTTCTATCTGGCGCGTCTGCCCGAGGACGCACCCGAACCGGAGGTCGATGCGACCGAGAATGTCCGGGTTTTCTGGGCAACGCCACAGGACACGCTGGCGGCGGCTGACGCGGGGGAGGCGACGATCATTTTCCCGACGCGACGCAATCTCGAAAGGCTGGCGCTGTTCGGGTCGTTCGACGATGCGGTCGCCCATGCGCGGTCATATCCCATCCGCGCGATCACGCCCTGGGTTCAGGAACGCGACGGGATGGCGCACCTCTGCATCGATCACGATCTCGGCTATCCGATCACATCGGAACCATTGACCAGCAGCCTGCGGGGGTAAGTGATGTGGGGCTTCCCGTCAGTTGGGGAGCGCGGCGACATCCACCTTTTCCACCCAGGCCGGAAAGAACGCCGGCTGGCGTGTCGACCAACCGGAGGCGGTCGCTGCCGCCTCGCTGATCGATTGCAGCAGCTTGCGGCGAAGCTCGGGATGGAGGTGCGGCAAGGCGGCAGCCGCACAGAAGGCGGCAGGCAGCCACGGCCGAACCTCGGCGCCGATCAGCCGTTCGTACAGGAAACGATAGGCCGAAAAGGTCGTCAGCCGCCCCTGCCCCAGGTCGAAGGCGCTGACCGTGATCAGCGGGGTCATGAAGGGTTCGACGGCATCGAGGCCACTATCGTCGGGGACGATTGCGCGGAGTTCAGGCAGGCGATCGTATAGGCGGGCTTGCGCGCGAATACTTGCCGCCTCCACCACGTCACGGGACCAGAGCGCCATCGCATCGTCGCGGTCCAGCCCGATGTCGAGCGACCGCCGCACATAGCGCTGCGTCGCCGCACTGAACCCAGCGAATTCCTTCATTTCCGCCAAGGCCATCGCGCCCTGGGCCTGTTTCATTCGAGAACCCATGTCACCACCCCGCCCATGTTCATCGAACAGACGTTCGACCGTACCGAACATGCGCCAAGATGGTTAACATGAGGCTTAACGCATCGTTCGTCCCGCATTCACGAGGGAATCACGGAAACTGGTGCGTTGCAACAAAGCTTGCGACGAACCGATGGCAAACGGCAGAAAAGATCGCCCGACTGCGGCAGTTCGGCAACATTTGGCGATTTGGGGCGCTAGTCCGCCTTACGCTTGCGCTCCGCTTCGGCGTCAAAGCCCGAAGACGGCGCCGGATCGTGGTTATGAACAGGCTGGGTCGAAGCGGGCGGATCCGAAGCGTCCATCGATTCATCCAGCGCCGTGTCCAGCCGGGCGTCCTTGCTCTCGGGATTGCGCTCGAGGCGTCGATTGATCGACTCGTCCTGCCCGGCATCCTGATCGCGGCGCTTTGCCTCAGGCGGCGGGGGCGTCACCGCCATTCGGTCCATCGCCTTCTCGTCCACGGGGGTCTTGGAGTCATTCATGCGTCGTCTCCTGCTTCGCTCAGGAAAACGAGCGGCACCGGGAGGCGTTCCTGCCGGCGCGATCGACCGCCGCACAAAAAAGCCCGGCGAGTTTCCCCGCCGGGCCCTGTGTTCCGCCAGCCGCGTTCGCTTAGTTGCGGCCGCCGCCTTGCAGGCGAAGGATGAACAGGAACATGTTGATGAAGTCGAGATAGAGGCTCAGCGCCGACATGATCACCACGCGGCCCATCATGTCCGTACCCGCGACATGCGCATACAGGCTCTTGGTCCGCTGCGTATCATAGGCGGTAAGCCCCGCGAACAGCAGCACGCCGACCAACGAGATCACCATCGCCAATGCGCTGGAATGGACGAAGATGTTGATCACCATCGCCACGATCAGGCCGATCAGCCCCATCAGCAGGAAGGTGCCCATCGCCGAAAGATTGCGCTTCGTGGTGTAGCCATAGAGGCTCAAGCCAGCGAAGGCCGCAGCCGTACCGAAGAACGACGTTGCGATCGCCGTCGACGAATAGGCCAGGAAGATCGTCGAGAGCGACAGGCCCATGACGACGGAGAAGCCCCAAAACATCATCTGCAGCGTGCTCGTCCGCATCCGGCCCTGGCCGAAGCTCATGGCGAAGACGAAGCCGAGCGGCGCGAGCATGATGATCCACGCCAGCGGCCCGCCACTGAGCATCACCTGCGCAGCGGGCGAATTAACGCCGCCCCAGGCGAACAGCATCGCAACGATGCCGGTCAGCAGCACGCCCGAGGTCATGTAATTATAGACCGACAGCATGTAGGACCGCAGCCCGGCGTCATACACGTCGCTCCGTGCGGCCGTGGCGGTCGCAAACGGGGCAGCGCCCGGCCGAGGATCAGACCAATTTGCCATTGTCGAAATACTCCTTTTCCCGGCATCTGGCCGGATACCGCGAATATCGTCTGTCGGCCGCGATTATTCAAGCAAAACCGGACAATCCCGGACTTTGAATCGGGATCGCTGGACGCCGTTCGGCGGCGCTCGCCAAGCGATCACGGCCATTGCCAGTGATCGGCTGTGACCCTAACCATCGACCATGCACCGGCTATTCGTCGCCCTTCGCCCGCCCGCCGCGGTCCGCGCGGCGCTTCGCGGCATCATGGCGGGCGTGCCGCATGCGCGCTGGCAGGACGACGATCAACTGCATCTGACCTTGCGCTTCATCGGCGAAGTCGAACGACCGCAGGCCGAAGACATTGCCGCAGCGCTCGGCCATGTCGGCCCGGAGTCGATCGCCATCGCGCTCAACGGCGTCGGCCGGTTCGACAAGTCGGGCAGGACAGATGCGATCTGGGCCGGCGTTTCGCCACACGACGCGCTGCACAGGCTGCACAAGAAGGTCGATCGCGCGCTCCAGGCGGTCGGCCTGCCGCCGGAAGGCCGCGCCTATCTGCCGCATATCACGATCGCGCGGATGCCACGCAGCGCCGGCGTCGAGGCACAGGTCGATCGGTATCTCGCGGATCACGCCGCCCTGACGAGCGCGCCTTTCGCGCCGTCGCACATGACGCTGTTTGAAAGCCGGCTGGGCCGCGACGGCGCCCTATACGAACCGGTCGAGCGCTGGCCGATCGCCTGACGGTCAGCTCGCCGCGAAGACGCCGCAGGCGATTCGCGCCCCGCTGTTGCCCGAGGGGTCGGTCATCATGTCGTCGGGGTCGGCATGAACGACGATCGACGATCCATCCGCATCGAGCAGACCGGCCATTGTGGCGCCGGGCACATTGATGCCCAGCGTCGCCCGGCCATCGGTCGCCACGATCAGATTGGGCAAATCCCCCATATGCGGCCCGGCGGGGTTCAGCGTGCCATGAAGCGCGCCGAGCGGATTCCAGTGACCACCGGCACTTTCAAATCCTGGAGGATCGCACCGTCCGGCCGTATGAATATGCGCGCCATGCTCCCCGGCCGGCAGCCCTGCGACTTCCACCGTCACGCGCAAGCCGCCCTGAACTTCCGTCGCAGTGGCCGAGCCAACCGGGCGGCCCTGGGCGTCGTGCAAGGTCGCCGACGCGGAGCGGCCGGCATAAGAAAGCGGCGCGCCGACCCGGTCGTTCGCATGCTCGCAGCCTGCCAGCGCCGCAAGGGCCGCAAAGCCCATCACTAATGATATCCGCATGGTCGAAACCTCCCGATCGGCGCAGGCTAACGCCAATCGGCATGCTCGGCCATCCCTATTGGCTCAGGTCGATTGACGCCGGTCGTTTTGCCGACGATCCTGGCTTCGTCGTTCGGGTCCCGTATAATTGGGGTCATCCGCCACACGCCGATCCCCGGTGCGGCGGTCGCCCGAACGACGATCTTCCTTGTCTTGGTCCATCATTGCTCTTCACCTTTTCGTGACGCAACAACCACCATGCTTAGACCTTGAGCGTGAATATTTCGTGCATTCGCTCAAGCGTCCGCCATTTGCTCCGTCAGCATTTGCGCAATCGCTTCGTTGAAGGCGGGAATGTCATCTGGCTTGCGGCTGGTGATGAACTGTCCATCCACAACGACTTCCTCATCGACGACGGTTGCGCCGGCATTGCGCAGATCGGTGCGGACCGAAGGCCAGCTCGTCATGCGTTTACCATCGACGACGTCGGCCTCGACCAGCAACCACGGCGCGTGGCAGATCGCGGCGACCGGCTTGCCCGCCGCCACGAAGCCACGAACGATCTCGATCGCGAGTGATTGCATGCGCATCTTGTCCGGATTGGCGACGCCGCCGGGGAGCACCAGCATGTCGAACGCGCCGACATCGACACCGTCCAGCGTCATGTCCGGGGTGATCTTTTCGCCCTGCTCCGCATCATGCTTCACGCCCTGGATCGGATCGGTCTTAATCGAGGCGAGCTTCACGGTAGCGCCGGCATCCAACAGCGCCTCGCGCGGCTTGAACAGCTCCGATTGTTCGAAGCCGTCGGCAGCGAGGATCAGCACCTTCTTCGTGGAAAGGTCGGCCATTGCAGGTCTCCTGTGGGTTGGGATTGATGCCTCGTTCAACGGCTCGGCTGTGCCAGCGTTCCGGAACGAAGCGATCAGCCGCGCATTGGAGCGGACGTTGCGATGGTGGAAGGGAAGCGCTTGGCCAGGATCGTTTATTCCGACGATAGCGAACCCGGAATCACGCGCCGCAAGGTGCGCCACGGCTGGGGCTATTGGGATGCCGATGGCAAACGCATCACCGATCGCGACGAGATCGACCGATTGAACACGATCGGCCTGCCGCCAGCCTATGAGAACGCGTGGTTCTGCCCCCGGCCCAACGGCCATATCCAGGCGGTCGGCTGGGATGAGAAAGGCCGCAAGCAATATCGCTATCACCCCGATTATCGCGAAGCGCGCGAGGCCGAGAAATATGAACTGTGCGCCGCCTTCGGCGCTCGGCTGCCCAAATTGCGCAAGAAGGTCGAAGCCGATCTTCGCCATCGCAGGATGGACAAGGATCGCGCTGTCGCCGCCGTCGTGCGTTTGCTCGATCTCGGCTTCGTCCGCGTCGGCAACGAATGCTATGTAAAGACCAACAAGAGTTTCGGCGCCACCACCCTACGAAAACGCCACGCCGATCTCGACGGCCGCGTGCTCAAGCTGCAGTACAAGGCCAAATCCGGCAAGATGCGGCTGCTGACCATCGCGGATGGATCGCTGATCCGCTTCGTTCGTCATTGCCAGGATTTGCCCGGCCAGCATCTGTTCCGCTGGCTCGATGCCGATGGCGAAAGCCACGCCGTCACGTCGAGCGACGTCAACGCCTATATCCACGCTGCGATGGGGGAAGAATTCACCGCCAAGCACTTCCGCACTTGGGGCGCCAGCGTATTGGCGTTCGAGGCGCTGGCTGGCGCCAAGCGTGACATCAGCCTGAAGACGATGCTAGAACCCGTCACCGCGGCGCTCGGCAACACGCCGGCGATCGCACGCAAATCCTATGTTCACCCCCGCCTGATCGATCTCGCCAAAAACGGCCAGGCGGCCTTCCGCGCAGGGCTCAAGCTGCCCCGCACCGCCAAATACCTTTCGCGCGTCGAGCGCGGCCTGATCGCCTTTCTGGAGGGGGCCGCCGCAGACACGCTGAAGGCAGCCTGACGAGAAAGCGATGATTGCCACCAATTCCACCGCCGCCGCCGCTGCGAGCCAGCCACATCACGTGCGCAGCACGGCGGATCTGCAAACACAGTTCAACAATTTCGTCGCCGCCACAGCGGACTGGTTTCAGGTCAATTGGCTGCAGATCATCATCGCAACTGTGGTCGGCGTCGCGATAGTAGCCGCGCTCTATGCGCTCCGGCGACTGGGCGCGCGGCTGTGCCGGCCCGATCGACCGACCGGCAGCTGGACGACGATCATCGGCCGGGCGATCAGCAAGACGACCAATTATTTCATCATCATGGCGGCGATCCGCCTCGTCGCCGGCTATGCCCAGCCGCCGCAGCAGATGGAACACATCGTCGAAATGCTCGCGACGATCGCCACCGTTCTTCAGGTCGCGATCTGGGCGCGCGAGATCATCCTGGGCGCGATCGAGCACCGCACCTCCGCCGAGCATTATCGGGGCGAGGCTGTCGTCAACGCGATGGGGTTAATCCGCCTGCTCGTCAGCGTCGTCGTCTTCGCCGTTGCGATGGTGGTGATGCTCGACAATCTCGGCGTCAATGTCACCGGGCTGGTCGCGGGCCTGGGGGTGGGCGGCATCGCCATCGGCCTGGCCGCGCAGGGCATCTTCGCCGATCTGTTCGCCGCGCTGGCGATCATCTTCGATCGGCCGTTTTCCAAGGGCGACGCTGTCAGCTACGACAACAGCACGGGCACGATCGAGGCGATCGGCCTCAAATCGACGCGGATCCGCGCCTATACGGGCGAGTTACGCATCATCGCCAACAAAAACCTGCTCGACAAGGAAATCCTGAACGTCACGGGGCGCGATCATATCCGCCTGCCCTTCACCATCGGCGTCGCCTACGAAACGCCGCCGGAGACGCTCGCGCGCATTCCGGATATCCTGAAAGAACTGGTCGAAGCCGAAGGCGGCAAACCCTCCCGCGCCGGTTTCGAGGCGTTCGGCGCAAGCTCGCTCGATTTTACGCTGCTCGTCGATGTCCCCGGCAACGACTGGGCGGTGGCGCATCCGCTGCGCGATCGCTTGCTGGTGTCGATCATGAAGCGTTTCGCCGAAGAGAAGATATCGATCCCCTATCCAACGCAGACGACCTACACCGCCGCGCCGGACGGCACGATGATCATGCCTTATCCGGAGGTTCAGCCCGTCAAACGCATCGATCTGCGAGACGACGAGAAGCCCGCAGCGCCCGAAGCGGCTCCCGAGGCCAAGTCGCGTGGAGCCGCAAAACCGTAGCAACGCAGGTTAATCGGCCGGAACGACGGGCGCGAACGCGCGTATGCCTTTCCATGCCCATACGCTCGCCGATCTTTCCGTGGATTCACGCCGCGCAGCACGAGTTGCAGCAAAAGCTGTTCGATCATGTCGATGATCGCGCGTTTCCCTGTGTGGGCGCCAAGGCGGCGCTTGCGCGGGGCACGCTGGAAGTGCTCGCCTGCGATCGGCTCGACAGCGCGTGGGATGATCTTCGCATCCACGACGCGCTGCTCACGTTCGTCCAGGCCTATCGCCGCGAAAAAAGCCTGTATCGCAGCTTCGCGGTGATCTTCGCCGGCCCGGTCGACTTCGACGAGGCAGCCTTCGAGGCGGCGCTGTGGCAGCGCGTTCAGTCGCTGTCCGACAAGGATGTGTGGCGCGGCCAGGATTACGATCCCCGCGTCAGCCACGATCCTGCCAACCCGCATTTCTCGCTGAGCTTCGGCGGCGAGGCTTTCTTCATCGTCGGCCTTCACCCGAACGCCAGTCGCCCGGCGCGCCGGTTCGAGCGGCCCGCCCTGGTGTTCAATCTCCACGATCAGTTCGAACGGCTACGCGCTGCCGACAAATATGAAGGCATGCGCGAGAAGATCATGACTCGTGACGAGGCGCTGGCCGGCACGCGCAATCCGATGCTCGCGCGCCACGGCGAGGCGAGCGAGGCGCGCCAATATAGCGGGCGGATGGTCGATCCCGAATGGTCGCCGCCGTTCGAATATCGCGGAGAATGACCATCGAAACGCAACGCATTCCGGAACGCAGCGGCACCGCCTTCCGTCTGTCAAAAGGCCAGACGCTGACGGTGATCGACCCGAAGGGCGAACAGGTCGCCGATCTGCTTGCCTTCAACGCCGATGACATGGACGAGGTCATCTCCTCGGGCCGCACGCTCGATTATGCCGAAACGATCCGGCTGACGACCGGCCACAAGCTCTATTCGAACCGATCGAACGTCTTGTTGGACATCATCGAGGATAGCGTAGGCTGCCACGATTTCCTGCTCACGCCCTGCTCGGCCGATACCTTCCGCCATTTCTATCCCGATCAGCCGGTTCACCCTGGGTGCTTCGGCAATCTGGCGGCCGCGCTCGCGCCTTATGGCGTCTCGCCCGATCGCATCCCGGTTGCGTTCAATTGCTTCATGAACGTGCCCGTGGATGGTGAAACCGGCAGGCTGCGCGTGGTGCCGCCGCTCAGCAAGGCCGGCGATCACATCACCTTCCGCGCGGCGATGGACCTTGTGATCGGCCTCACCGCCTGTTCGGCGCTCGACAGCAATGGCGGCAGCTTCAAGCCGATCGATTACCGAATCGACTAACCCATGCGTGCAGAGCGACGTCGAGACGCCTTACGGGCGCTCGCGGCCGTTGCTCGACGATGCTCGGATCGAACGAGCTTTCGGTCTAAATCCCGCCTTCGTCGAGGCTCAGTAACGATGCATTGCCGCCCGCGCTGGTCGTGTCGATCGATACCGCGCGCTCCGCCACGAAGCGGAACAGGTAATGCGGCCCGCCCGCCTTCGGCCCCGTGCCGGAGAGCCGCTCGCCGCCGAACGGTTGTGATCCCACCACCGCGCCGATCATCGATCGGTTGACGTAGAGATTGCCGACATGCGCGTGCGCCTCGGTAATGTCGGCCGCCCGCGCGATGCGGCTGTGCAGGCCCATCGTCAGGCCGAAGCCCTTGTCGTTGATCCGCTTGATCGTCTCGATCAGTTTGCCGGCGGGCCAGGTCGTTACGTGGAGCAGCGGGCCGAACCATTCCTGCTTCAGGTCCTCGATCGAATCGATCTCGATCAGCGTCGGCGGCACGAACAACCCGTGATCGGGCACCGGCACCGTCTTCAGCCAGCGATCGTGGACGGCATCGCGGTGGGACATCAGCTTGTCATAGGCGCCCTGGTCGATCACCGGGCCGACGTCGGTCGCCGGATCGCCGGGATCGCCGACCGTCAGCAGGTCCATCGCGCCCTTCAGCATCTCGATCACGCCCTCGGCGACGTCCTCCTGGATCAACAGCAGCCGCAGCGCCGAGCAGCGTTGCCCGGCCGATCGGAAGGAGGACGCGATTACATCCGCCACCACCTGTTCGGGCAGCGCCGTCGAATCGACGATCATCGCGTTGATGCCGCCGGTTTCCGCGATCAGCGGCAGGATCGCGCGCTCCTCATCCGCCAGCAGCGAATGCGCGATGCGGCGGGCGGTGCCGGTCGATCCGGTGAAAGCGACGCCCTGGATGCGGCGATCGGCGGTGATCGCCGCGCCAACTTCCGGTCCGCCGGGGACGAGGATCAGCACATCCTTCGGCACGCCGGCGGCATGTGCCAGCTCCACCGCGCGCGCGGCGATGCGCGGCGTCTGCGGCGCAGGCTTGGCGATCACGGTGTTGCCGGTGACAAGCGCCGCCGCCGTCTGCCCCAGGAAGATCGCGAGCGGGAAGTTCCACGGCGCGATCGTCGCCCATACGCCGCGACCATCGAGGTGCATCATATTGCGCTCGCCGGTCGGCCCCGGCAGCTCGACCGATTGCAGATCGGCGCGCGCGCGGGCAGCATAATAGCGGCAGAAATCGACAGCCTCGCGCACTTCGGCCAGCGCGTCGGGAATCGATTTATACGCTTCCTGGATGCACAACGCCATCAGCTCGTCGCGGTGCGTTTCGAGAAGATCGCCGAGCTTTTCGAGCATGCCGGCGCGCTCGTCGACGGCGCGTGCGGTCCATTTCGGGAAGGCCGCGTCCGCACGATCGATCGCTTCCGTCACGTTCACCGCTTCATAGGCTGCCATCGCCCCGTCGGCCATCAGCGGGTGCGGCGTGTTGACGGCCTTGCGCGCCTTCGCCAGCACCGCCCGGTCCTGAAGGTCGAGCCCAGCGCTGTTGCGCCGCTCGGGCTGGAACAGGTCCTTGGGCAGTGGGATCGAGGGATGCCGCGTCCCGCCCACGGCCTTCACCTTCTCGACTGGATCGGCAAGCAAGTCCTCGTCGCTCAGCCGATCGTTGGCGAGTTGGTGGACGAAGCTCGAATTGGCGCCGTTTTCCAGCAGGCGGCGGACCAGATAGGCCAGCAAATCCTTATGCCCGCCGACCGGCGCGTAGATTCGCGTGCGATAGCCATGCTCGCGCACCAGCCGTTCGTACAGGCCATCGCCCATGCCGTGCAGCCGCTGGAACTCGAAATCGCGCGAATTGCCGGCCCATTCGACGATCGTCGCCACTGTCAGCGCGTTGTGGCTGGCGAAGGCGGGGCGGATATTCTTCGCATCGAGCATGTCCCTGGCGCAGGCGAGATACGAAACGTCGGTCGCCGCCTTGCGCGTGAACAGCGGATAGTTGTCGAGCCCCTCAACCTGCGCCAGCTTGATCTCGGTATCCCAATAGGCCCCTTTGACGAGACGCACGTTCATCACGCGGTCCAGCCCATCGGCCCAGGCGATCACCGGCCGGGCGCGCTTGCCATAGGCCTGCACCGCCATGCCGAACCCGTCCCAGCCCTTCAGCGACGGCAGCTTGGCGACGGCGGCGATGATGTCGAGGCTCATCTCCAGCCGGTCCTGTTCCTCGGCATCGACGGTCAGCGCGATGCCACGCCCCGCCGCCTGCACCGCCAGCGCCTCCAACATCTCGGTCAGCGCGGGCACGCATTGGTCATATTGCGCCACTTCGTAGCGGGCGTTGAGCGCGGAGAGCTTGACCGAAATCGAATGCCCGGCGGCCGCATCGCGCCCGACGGCGTCGATCGCCTTGGTGTAGGCGTCGAAGTAGCGCTCCGCATCGGCTTGCGTCCGCGCCGCTTCGCCCAGCATGTCGAAACTGGCGGTAAAGCCCTTGTTCTCCGGCTTCCTCATCCGCTTGAGCGCTTCGTCGATGGACCGACCCATGACGAAGATTTCGCCCATCATCCGCATCGCCGCGCCCACACCCTGCCGGACGAATGGCTCGCCGGCGCGCGCGATCAGGCGGCGCAGCGGTCCGGCCTGCCCTTCGCCGACCAGCGCGCGGCCGACCACCAGCCCCCAGGTCGCCGAATTGACCAGTCGGGAATTGGATTTGCCAGTGTGGCTGCGCCAATCCGCCTCGCCCAGCTTGTCGGCGATCAGGAAATCCGCCGTCTCGGGATCGGGCACGCGGAGGAACGCTTCGGCAAGGCTCAGCAGCGCCACGCCTTCGGACGAGCTCAACTGATATTCCTGCAGGAACTGGTTGACCCAGCCCGTGTTCTGCGCCGCGCGCAGATCGGCGAGCAGGCCGGAGGCTTCGCCCATCACTCGGTAGTGCGTCGCCGAATCACTCGCCGCACGCTCGATCAGCGGTTTTAGAACTTCGGGTTCGGGTGCGCGGTGAAGCTTAGCCATGCTTTTGCGCGCGGCGGAGAGGGCGTCGGTGGTCATTTTCGTGCTTCCGGTCGGGTAACCCTTGCCCAAATGGGGCGAGGGAGACTATCTGATGGCCCGCGCTACGACGAATGATCCCCGAAAGGAAAGCCGTGTGACCATTACCGTACAGGAAATGGCCCAACGCCTTGGGTCCGAGACGGTATCCGACTGGGTCGAGGTGACTCAGGAGATGATCGACAAATTCGCCGATGCGACCGGCGATCACCAGTTCATCCACGTCGATCCCGAACGCGCGAAGCTGACGCCGTTCGGCGGCACCATCGCACATGGTTTCCTCACCCTGTCGCTGATGCCGCTGCTCGCCTCGAAGGTCGCCGACAAGCCGGAGATCGAGGGCGTGAAGATGGGCGTCAATTACGGCGGCAACAAAGTCCGCTTTCTCACCCCCGTCCGCTCGGGCAAGCGGGTGCGCGGCCGCTTCAAGCTGCTCTCGTTCGACGAAAAGCGCCCCGGCCAGTGGCAGCAGGTCAATGAGTTCACGGTCGAGATCGAAGGCGAGGAAAAGCCAGCGATGATCGCCGAATGGATCAGCCAGATTTTCGTCTAAACCCCCTGGAATCCGTCATGCCAGCAAAGGCTGGCATCTCACGCTGCATGAGGCCCCGGCTTTCGCTGGGGTGACGCCAAGAAAGAAGGAAGCCACTCCATGCGTTCCGCCGTCATCGTTTCCACCGCCCGCACGCCGATCGGCCGCGCCTATCGCGGCGGCTTCAACAATCTGCCCTCGCCCACCCTCGCCAGCCATTCGATCAAGGCCGCCGTTGAGCGCGCCGGGATCGACGGCGGCGAGGTTGATGACGTGGTGTTCGGATGCGCATTGCAGCAGGGGCATCAGGCCGGCAACATCGCGCGCACCTCGCTGCTGCGCGCCGGGCTGCCCGTCAGCGTCGCCGGCATGTCGATCGATCGGCAATGCTCGTCGGGCCTGATGGCGATCGCCACCGCCGCCAAGCAGATCATCACCGATAATATGGACATCGCCGTCGGCGGCGGGGTGGAGAGCATCAGCCTCGTCCAGACGCCGAAGATGAACGTCGCCCCCGATCCCGAGCTCGTGGCGATGCACAAGGACATTTACATGCCGATGCTCGGCACGGCCGAAGTTGTCGCCAAACGCTATGGCATCACGCGCGAGGCGATGGACGAATACAGCCTCAAATCGCAGCAGCGCACCGCCGCCGCGCAGGCCGCGGGCTATTTCGACAAGGAAATCATCCCCGTCACCGCGACGATGGCGATCGTCAACAAGGAAACCAAGGAAGTCACCTACAAGGAAGTGACGGTCACCAAGGATGAGGGCAACCGGCCCGACACAACGCTGGAAGGGCTGCAATCGCTGAAGCCGGTGATGGGCGAAGGGATGACGATCACCGCGGGCAATGCCAGCCAATTGTCGGACGGCTCCTCCGCCTCGGTGCTGATGGAGGAAAAGGTTGCCGAGAAGCGGGGCCTCCAGCCGCTCGGCCGCTATATCGGCATGGCGGTGGGCGGCACCGAGCCTGACGAGATGGGGATCGGCCCCGTCGTCGCGATCCCCAAGCTGCTCGAACGCTTCAACCTCAAGATGGACGATATCGGCCTGTGGGAGCTGAATGAGGCGTTCG